>JAUIEG010000126.1 GCA_030428745.1 Alphaproteobacteria bacterium | reverse complement strand
CTCCAGCGTGGATAAGCTCGCTGGCCCATTGAGTCGCCCCGATCTCTCCAGTACCTGCTCGGAAATTGCGGCGATATCAAGAAATTTGATCCCGCCGGCCAGGAAAGCCGCCACGGCAATCTCGTTTGCAGCGTTCAGGACAGCCGGCATAACGCCCCCGGCGGAGATCGCCTCACGCGCCAGGCGAAGCGCTGGAAAGCGAATTAAATCAGGGTCTTCAAACGTCAGCTTGGCGACTTTGGCGAAGTTTAGCTGAGCGCTCGGGCTCGGCGTTCTCTTCGGCCAGGCCAGGGTCGTCGCGATCGGCGTCCTCATATCCGGCGTGCCGAGCTGAGCGAGCACAGAACCGTCCACATACTCAACCATGGAGTGAATCACCGACTGCGGGTGAACAAGAATTTCAATCTTCTCATGGGCGACCGGAAAGATATGCGCCGCTTCGATCAGCTCGAGTCCCTTGTTCATCATCGTCGCGGAATCAACCGAGATCTTGGCGCCCATGGACCAGTTTGGATGCGCCACGGCTTGCGCCGGCGTCGCCTCCCCCATGGCCTCGCGGGTCCAGGTGCGGAACGGTCCGCCAGACGCCGTCAGAATCAAACGTGACACGCTCTCCGGCTGATCGAAGTCGAAGACCTGAAAGATCGCGTTGTGTTCACTGTCGACCGGAAGCAGAGCGCCTCCGCCTTCACGAATCGCTTTGGTGACAACTTCGCCGGCGCAGACAAGACATTCCTTGTTGGCGAGGGCGATGTCAGCGCCGCGCGCCGCGGCTTTCAAAGTCGGTTTCAATCCAGCGGCGCCGACAATCGCCGCCATCACCCAGTCAGCGTCACGGGACGCCGCTTCTTCCACCGCAGCTTCTCCGGCGCCGGTTTCGATATCTGTGCCGGCAAGTGCGGCTTTCAGATCGTCGCCCATCGTTGCATCGGCAACGGCGACGAATTTCGGTTTGAACTTCCTCGCCTGCTCCGCCAGCTTTTGCACATTGCGATTGGCCGTGAGCGCTTCGATTTCGAAATCGGCTTCACCAAGCCCACCGGCGTGCTCGAGCACGCTTAATGTCGACTCGCCTATGGAGCCCGTAGATCCGAGAATCGTAATGCGCCGCCGGGCCTTGGCCCCTTGCGTGTTCATCATCCCCTTGGTCACCCCTGAATCCTTTCCCCCAGCATATAGAGGAGAAGCCCCGCCGTCATCGCCGAAGTGGCGAAAATCATGCCGTCGAGACGATCCAGCGCCCCGCCATGGCCCGGAATGAAGCCTGAAATGTCCTTGAGGCCGAAATAGCGCTTGATTCCCGACTCAAAGAGGTCCCCGAGGACTGACGCCGCCCCTAGGCCGCCGCCAATAAACGCGTAAAGAACCGCCGCCGCCGGACCTACTGTCCAGGCTCCGAAGATAGCTCCGATCACACATCCGCCCAGAACGCCGCCGCCGATCCCGGCCCAGGTCTTGGACGGCGACAGGGCGTAGCTGATTTTTGGTCCGCCTATAAATTTGCCAAACAAAAAGGCGCCCGAATCCGCGGCCCAGACGACGCCGTAGAGAAGGAAGGACAATGACCTGCCGGACGGCGCATCAAGGCGGAGCCAGACAAGCGCGATGCACGGAATGATGACATAGAAGGCGGCGAAGCCAGACCACACGCCAACGCCGCTATTTCGCTTGGCGAACCAACTGCCGGCAAGACCGCCGATAGCGGCGGAAAAAAGAGCGGCGTCGTAATTGCCCGCAGCGGCGAAATACATCGCCGCGGCGGACGCAGAAACAAGCGCATAAAAACCACTTGTGAAAGTGCGCCGCTCCACCATACGCGACCATTCAAAGATCATGACCACGGCCGCAAAAGAAATCATCGCGGCAAAAGCGGCGCCGCCGTGATAAACGGCGGCGACCACAAGCGGCATCAACACCATCGCGGAAAGAACGCGTCTTGTCAGCGCGCCGGTGGACGAAGGTTTCGCGGCGTCCAGTTTGTCAACGGAAGGGGACATGCGCTACGCCGTCAACCGGCGCCGACGCCGCCGTAACGGCGTTCGCGGCGGTAAAACTCTTCAAGCGCGCCGGCGAACACCTCTTTGGTGAAATCAGGCCACAGCACATCGAGAAACACATATTCCGCATAGGCCGCCTGCCAAAGCAGGTAGTTGGAGATGCGTTTTTCACCGCTTGTGCGGATGACAAGATCCGGGTCCGGAATATCTCTGGTGTCGAGGAAACGTTCGAACGTTTTTTCAGTAATGTCTTTTGCCGACATGGCGCCCGACTTCACCGCCTCGGCCGCAGCGCGAGCTGCGCGCGCAATCTCGTCGCGGCCGCCATAATTAAAGGCGATTTGCAAGATGAATTTGGCGTTGTCTTTTGTCTCACTTTCGGCGCGATTAACGAGGGCTTTCAGATCGAGCGAAAGATTATCCCGGTCGCCGATAATAACGACCTTGCAGCCTTCTTTCTTCAGCTTCGGAAGGTCGTCCACAATGAACTGGCGCAACAGCCCCATGAGATCGCGAACTTCACCCGCCGGGCGGCGCCAGTTTTCGGTCGAAAATGAATAAAGCGTCAGACATTGAAGACCCAGCTCACGGGCCGCCTCCACCGCGCGGCGCGCTGCTTCGACGCCTTCCTTGTGGCCTTCAGTGCGCGCGAGCCCGCGGGCCTTCGCCCAGCGGCCATTGCCGTCCATGATGATAGCGACATGCTTGGGCGCAGGGGCGTCGCCCACCACAGGACGAGAGGATGGCGCAGGGGCGGCGCTCATCGGACCGCTCCGCAAGGCCATTCGCTCGATACGCTATGATGGACTGCACTCAATTTTCTGTTCCCATGTTTGAGACGCATGTCTCAGACCTGCATAATCTCCGCTTCTTTGGTCGCGTAAGCCTCGTCGACCTTCTTCACCATTTCATCGGTCAGCTTCTGCACGTCTTCGGAAAGTTTCTTCTGCTGGTCTTCGCCGCCCTCGGCGGATTTCACCGCCTCCATGCCCTCACGGCGCACATTGCGGATCGCGACCTTCGCCTGTTCGGCGTATTTCGCGGCGACCTTGGCGAGCTCCTTGCGCCGTTCCTCGGTCAGCGCAGGAATGGGGATGCGCACATTCTGGCCGTCGACCACCGGATTAAGGCCGATGCCAGCCTCGCGAATAGCTTTTTCCACAGCCCCGACAAGACCTTTGTCCCACACATTGATGGTGATCATGCGCGGCTCGGGCACGGTGATGGTGCCAACCTGTGTCATGGGCATTTTCGACCCGTAGGCGTCGACATCTATGGGCTCCACCAGCTGCGCATTGGCGCGGCCGGTTCTAAGACCGGAAAATTCCGATTTCAGAGACGCCATCGCGCCGTCCATACGTTTGCGCAGCTCTTTGATGTCCGTCATGTCGTTTCTGCTCCTTTTATTCTTATCAACTGATTTTACGTTGAAATTCGGCTCATGTCTTGTCTGGATTATGGCGCTTCATCGCTGATGACCGTCGACGGGCCCTCGCCTGTCAGCGCGCCCACAATCCCGCCGCGCTCTCCGATGGGAAAGACGACGATGGGGATGCCGCTCTCCCGGGTAAGGGAAATGGCCGCCTGGTCCATCACTTTCAAATCGCGCATCAAAACCTCGTGGTAGCTCAGATGCTCGAAACGTTCTGCATTGGGGTCTTTCTTCGGATCGGCCGAATAAACGCCGTCGACCTGGGTTCCCTTCAAGAGCGCGTCGCAGCCCATTTCGGCCGCCCGGAGCGCCGCCGCCGTATCCGTCGTGAAAAACGGATTACCCGTGCCAGCCGCGAAAATGACGACCCGGTCCTTTTCCATATGGCGCAACGCCCGGCGGCGAATATAGGGCTCGCAGATCGCCGTCATCTCAATCGCAGAGAGAACGCGGGTATAAACCCCAATGCTCTCAAGAGCGTTCTGCACGGCCAGGGCGTTCATGACGGTGGCCAGCATGCCCATATAGTCGGCGCTCGCACGCTCCATCCCTTGCGCGGCGGTGGACATGCCGCGGAAGATGTTGCCGCCGCCGATGACCAGCGACAGATCTACCCCTAACTCTTTCGCTTCCTTCACCTCCGAGGCGACCCGGCGCACCGTATCATTGTCGATGCCGTACTGGCCTTTGCCCATCAGCGCCTCGCCGCTGATTTTCAAAAGCACGCGCCGAAAACGTAAGGGTTTGCCGGAAGAAGCTGGGGCGGAAGACTGAGGCATAAGTCCGTGTTCCTTTACTCTGGCGGCTCGTGGGAAGTCGGCGCCACCCTAATCCCGCCCGGCGGGGAATGGCAGCCCCTTGGAAGTGTCAGATCCCAGTAAAAACGCCGCGGGGGACAGTCTCCCCCGCGGCGCTTTTGATACTTTTGCGCGCGGGCGTCAAACGAACCCGCGAGGCGTTTTAGTCTTCGTCGTCGCTTTTCTCGACGCCGTCGCCCAGTTCAAGGCGGATAAAGCCCACCAGCTCAACCGGAGCGCCAACATCCTTGGCGGCGTTCTCAATGACTTTGCCGACTTTCGTCTCGCCGTCGATCACGAAGATCTGCTCCAGAAGAACCGATTCTTCGTAGAATTTGCGCAGACGCCCTTCGACCATCTTTTCGATGATGTTCTCAGGCTTGCCGGAAGCGCGCGCCTGTTCGGCGAGAACTTCCTTCTCCTTGTTGACGACGGTCTGATCGAGCTCTTCGATTTTCGCCGACAACGGACGGGCCGCCGCCACATGCATAGCGATCTGCTTGCCGAGCGCTTCAAGCTTGGCTTTGTCACCCGACGACTTAAGGCCCACAATAACGCCGATCTTGCCGGCGCCGTCCGTCACCGGACCGTGGACGTAAGAAGCGACAACGCCCTCATCCACGACAAGGCCGTCAGCGCGGCGCAGCCCGATATTCTCACCGATCTGGCCGACCATTTCGGCGATATGTTCGTCGACCGACTTGCCTGCCCCCGGATAGGTTTCCGCACGGAGCTTTTCAATGTCGCCAGCGACGCCGACCGCGGTGTTGGCGATATCGCGGACCATTTTCTGAAACACCTCGTTACGCGCGACGAAGTCTGTTTCGGAATTCACTTCGACGACGACGCCTGTCGCGCCGGAAGCGTTCGGCTCCACTGCGATGGCGACGAGGCCTTCGCTTGCGGTGCGGCCAGCTTTCTTCGCCGCTTTGGAAAGACCTTTCTTACGCAGCCAATCAACGGCGGCTTCCATGTCGCCGTCGGTTTCCTTAAGAGCGGTCTTGCAGTCCATCATGCCTGCGCCGGTCATCTCGCGAAGTTGCTTCACGGTCGCAGCGGTAATGCCAGACATTGCTGTTCTCCTTTACGTTTCAGTCATCGCGCCCTCAGGCGCTCTAATCCGGTTTTGTGACCATAAGGCGACAGGCGGGCCGGAAGGTTTTCCGCGCCCGCACCTCCCGCCTGGTCAGCGAGTGCTTAGGCGCTGGCCTCTTCAGCCTGGGGCTCTGCAAGCGCCGGTTCAGCGGGAACTTCTTCCATAGCGCCGACATCGACGCCAAGCGCCGCCTGGCTTTCACCGATGCCGTCAAGAACCGCATCCGCAACGAGGTTGCAGTAAAGCGAAATCGCGCGCGACGCGTCGTCATTGCCCGGGATCACATAATCGATACTGTCCGGGTCGCAGTTGGTGTCGACGACGGCGATGACCGGGATGCCGAGCTTCTTGGCTTCCTGAATGGCGATCGCTTCCTTCTTCACGTCGATGACGAACATGAGGTCCGGCAGGCCGCCCATTTCACGGATGCCGCCGAGAGACGCTTCAAGACGGTCGCGTTCGCGGCCCAGCATCATTTGTTCTTTTTTGGTGAGACCGGAAGCTGCGCCACCGGCGAGCTTTTCTTCCATATCCTTCAGGCGACGGATGGATGCGGAGATCGTCTCCCAGTTGGTGAGCGTGCCGCCAAGCCAGCGCACGTTCATGTAATATTGCGCGCAACGCTTCGCCGCTTCCGAAACCGGCCCTTGAGCCTGACGCTTCGTGCCGACGAAAAGAACGCGGCCGCCGCCGGAGACAACGTCGCGCACTTTCACCAAAGCCTGGTGAAGCAGCGGAACCGTCTGCGACAGATCGAGAATGTGGATGCCATTACGGTCGCCGAAGATGTAGGATTTCATCTTCGGGTTCCAGCGATGGGTTTGGTGTCCGAAATGGACGCCAGCTTCAAGCAGCTGGCGCATGGAATATTCTGGCAGCGCCATTGGGTAGTCTCCTTCAGTTTTACCGCCGCGGCGCGTTGAAAACCCGGATTGGCTCTAAAGCCGCCGGATCACCGAAGATCACGCCGCGTGTGAGATGGCGCGCGCTATACGCCCTCTTGTCCCATGGCGCAAGGCGCTGAGGGGCCGAAAATGGCGCTTTTTGGCGGTTTTCGCCTATTTGGCGCGCGGCGGTTTTGCGAAAAACCGGAAACCACTTTTTCGCCCGGCGCTTCAGTCTGGAAAGCCGTGAAGTGAGGGCCGCGCCTTGGCGAGGGCGTCGAGGGCCTGCAGCTCCTTCAGGAACGCCTCAAACTGTCCGAGCGGTATCATATTGGGACCGTCGGAGAGGGCCTTGTCGGGGTCAGGATGGGTCTCTGCGAAGACCGCAGCAACCCCAACAGCCACAGCCGCCCGGGCGAGCGTCGGCGCGAACTCCCGCTGGCCGCCTGAGGTGGTCCCGGCCCCGCCCGGCGTCTGCACCGAATGGGTGATGTCATAGACCACTGGCGCGCCCGTCTCCCGGGCCATGATCGGCAGGCTGCGCATATCGCTTACAAGGGTGTTGTAGCCAAAGCTCGCCCCGCGCTCGGTTACAAGGACTCGGTCATTGCCCGCCTCGCGGACTTTGGCGACGACATTCTTCATATCCCAGGGGGCAAGGAACTGGCCCTTCTTGACCTTGATGACCCGGCCGGTTTTCGCCGCCGCGATCAGCAGGTCCGTCTGACGGCAGAGAAAGGCGGGGATCTGGAGGACATCCACGGCCTCCGCAACCTGCGCGCACTGAGCCGCCTCATGCACATCCGTCACCACCGGCAGGCCGGTCGTCTCTCTGATTTCCGCGAAAACGGGCAGCGCGTCAGCAAGGCCGACCCCGCGCGCCGAGCCGGCGCTGGTGCGGTTCGCCTTGTCGAAAGACGATTTATAGACAAGGCCGATCCCGAGCCGCTGGGCGATCTCTTTCAGCGCGTGGGCGCATTCAAGGGCATGAGCCCGGCTTTCCATGGCGCAAGGGCCCGCAAACACCATCAAAGGCAGCGTATTACCGGCCACGACCGTCGGGGTGATCTCGACTGACTTGTCCGCATATTCGGTT
>JAUIEG010000125.1 GCA_030428745.1 Alphaproteobacteria bacterium | reverse complement strand
GTTTGCGTAGGAGCGCCAAGGGCCGCCAGCGCAGCTCCAGCCGTTCCGCCGTTAGCCAGGGCGCGCCGGTTTCGTTCATCAACTGAATGTCGGTCGCCACAATATGGCCGGGCGGCGCTCCTTCAAGCGCACCGATATCGGCTCTGCTGTTCAGGGCGCCGCCAAGCTGTTCTTCAATGATTTCTTCAAGCAATTGCCGTCCCGGCGGCGTGTAGAAAACGCCGATCCAGACAATCGCGAACAGCGCCGCGAGCGCCGCTACTACATAAAGGGATATGACACCGATACGCTTCATCAGAAGGGTTGTCCCAATGCGATGTAGATTTGGAACGCGCTGTCCGAATCGCGCTTGTCGAGCGGAAAGGCGGCGTCGACGCGGATCGGGCCAATGGGCGAGAAGTAGCGAAGGCCGCCGCCATAGCCGACAAAATATTCATCGGTGAAGCTGGGAATGGAATTTGTTGAGACCGAGCCTGCATCCACGAAAGCGGCGACTTGTAAGTTATTCATCACCTTGACCCGCGTTTCGAAAGCGCCCTCGATTTTTGAACGTCCGCCGAGCGGATCGCCGTCGGCGTCAAGGGGCCCGGCCTCCTGATAGCTGTAACCGCGCACCGATCCGCCGCCGCCGGCGTAGAAACGCTTGTTAAGCGGAAGGTCGGTGAACGAGCTGCCGATTGTTGCGCCGAGCGCCATGCGTGCGGCGAGGGTGACGACGTCGTTCTCACCGAAGTGAACGCGCCCGCGCGCGCCGATCTCCGACTGGGTGAAATAGTCGGAGCCGGCATACGGCGTCACGTTCCATGAGGCGCGAAAACCTTTCGTAGGATTGAGAAGATCGTTTTCTGAATCCCAGATAACGGACAGGGGCGTCGAGACAAAATAGTTGCGTTCGTCCTGAAAGGTTCGCGCGTCGGTGCTGAAATTACGGATCCGCGAGGTCTCGAAAGCGATAGCGCCGCGGGTTTCAAGTCTGTCTTTGAGCCACTTCTTGGAGACGCCGCCGGAAACTTCAAACGAACGCGCATCGAAGGCGTCGGTTGTCTCGTTTGAAAAAGCGGCGTTCGCGAAGGCCTCGCCGCCAAGCTTTGGCCATGGACGGGTGCCAGTCACCGAGGCGGATTGCTCGATTTCGGAGCCCTTCAATTCGACCCTGATATTCTCCGCATTGCCGAAAACATTGCGGTGTTCGAAAAAGATGCGTCCGCCGGGCCCTTCACTCGTCGAATAGGAAACGCCGAGGCCGATGGTGCGGCGTTTGCGTTCCTGGACCTCGACAATGATCGGCGCTGTTCCATCCGCTTCAGGCTGGCCGGCGCGCACCTGAACTGAGGAAAATATTCCCGTCTTGCGGAGGCGATCCGTATAGGCGGTCATTTTCGCCCGGTCGAACTCCTCTCCTTCCTTCCAGGTTTTGAGGCGCGCAATAAAAGTCGGGTCCGTGTGTTCAGCGCCATCGATTCTGGGTTTGCCGAAACGTGCTCTTGGTCCGCTGACAAAAACGAAAACGGCTTCCGCTTCCGCTTTTTCAAATTCGGCGAGGACGCGGCGGGTGATGATCTCCGCGCCCGGGTAGCCATTATTCCAGAGATGGGTAAGGAACCGTTCCTGTTGTTCTCGCAGAGTGGCGCCGTCGGCTTCGCCTTTTGTCTTTATTCCGGCGTCTTCGAGTGTTTGCGGTCGCCCTTCGGCGTCATCCTGATAGAGAATGTTATATCCGGTGACACGAAAGAGCGGGCCGGGCGTAATGGTGAAGACGACTTTTGTGCTTCCGTCGTCTTCTCCGGCGGTGACTTCGAAATCGGCGGAGCCCGCGTAATAGCCGGCGGCCTGAAGCGCGTTGTTAAACGCCTCCACATCGCGGCGGGCGGCGCGGCGCAACGCCGCGGTGGTCACGTAATCGCGCTTGGCCTTAACGAGTTCGGAAATGAGGTCGAGCTTGCCGCGGAGCTCATCCGGGGCGCCTTCGATGGCGGTCTCGAAGGAGGTGTCGGCTTCACCCTGGGCCGCGGTTGCAGCAAGCGGTGTGGCGGCGGTTAGCGCCAAGGCGGCGGCGAGCCTGGGGAGCGTCCTCAGGCGCCGGTGATTTCGCGGCTGAAAACGCAACATGGTCTCGCTCAACTGACGCCTTTCGCCCTGCGGGCTTTTCGGGCGCCCGCTCTAACTCCAGCCTCCGCCATTCCGGAGTTCGCCGAGCCTGTCACGCCATGGTTAACCATATGCTGAGAAATGGCCCTCACGGGCCCGATTTCCAGCCTCAAGGGCCAGATAATACGCCGCTTTTTGGCGAATTTCAGGCGGCCCCCTTGTGGCGGGGACCAGCGGAGTGCGCTATCCCTCAGGTCTGGGCAACAGGCGAGAGGCGATTAAGTTCATGGCGCATCCTTTAAGCGGGGCGAATCTCGGAACTCTGGCGGCGGTTTTGGGCCGGTCAGGCGCGCCGAGCCACCTAGGCGCGGGCGCTGTTATCGGGCTTGCCGCGCTCGCCCGCTGGCCGTTTTCGACCGCCGAAAAACTGGCGATGGACGCGAAGCTTCCAAAGCTTGAGGAGATGCCGCCGCCGGTTTTCATTCTCGGTCACTGGCGTTCCGGCACCACGCATCTTTACAATATCATGTGCGAGAGCGGCGAATGGGGTTATGTGCCGCCGGTGGCGACGGGGCTTCCCTGGGATCTGTTCGGGCTGGCGAAGGTCTTTAATCCGCTGCTTGAAAAGGCGCTGCCCGAACATCGCTATATCGACAACATTCCGGTGACGCCCACGAGCCCGCAGGAAGATGAGATTGCGATCGCCAACATGTCCGAAGTCTCGTTTTATCACGGCATCTATTTTCCACGGAACTTCGCCGAGAACGTAAATCGCGGCTTGTTTTTTGACGGCTGCTCGACGGCGGACATCCGCAATTGGCGGAAACAGTTCACTTATTTTCTGCGCAAGCTTTATCTCCATCAGGGTGAAAAGCCGCTCCTTATCAAGAACCCGGTCTATACCGGCCGTTTCGCGATGCTCAAGGAGATGTTCCCGAACGCGAAGTTCATTCACATTCACCGCAATCCCTACGATGTTTTCGTCTCCATGCGGAATTTCTACTCAAAGCTCCTGAAGGAGTTTGCGCTTCAGGGCTATGATCATGTGGATATCGATGAGACTATCCTCACTGTCTATGAGCGGATGATGACCGCCTATCTCAAAGATGCGGAAGGTATGGCCTCGGATCAGCTTGCAGAGCTGCGCTATGACGAACTCGACTCGGATCCGCTTGCCTCTGTCGCGTGGCTTTATGAGCAGTTATCCCTGCCGGGTTTTGAAGCGGCGCGTCCTAAATTCGAGCAATATCTTGCCTCCGTCGCCGCCTTCAAGAAGAATAAGTTCGATTACTCCGACGAAGCGGCGGCCAAAGTAGAGGCGCGTCTCAGGCCCTTCATCGAGAAATGGGGATATAAACGGCCCGGCGGGACACCAGCGCACGGGACTGGCCAGTCGAATGAGGCCGATGAGGGGACGCGCCATGGGGAAACCGCAGCTTAAAGCATCGCTTGCCGCCGTTTTTTTGATGGCGGGCTGTGGCGGAAAAGAAGAAATCGGCCCTGCGCGGTATGGATTGGAGGATTGCCGGCGCGTCGCACTTGTCGATGCGGTGAGCGGCGACCCGGTTCGCGGCGCAGAAGATCTCGCACTCGATCTTGAGCGCGGGCGCCTGTTCGTTTCCGCCTATGATCGCCGCGCCGTCGAAAAAGCGGCCCGTAAAAAACGCGACGCACTGCCTCAGGGCGGTGTTTACGTCGTGGGGCTTGAAACCCTCTTCGATCCGCAAATTGAGAAAGTGACCGTTGCGTCGTTGGCGGCCCCTGGCGATTTTGCCGGCGGCTTACGCCCGCATGGCATTTCCTATGATGAAGAAAATCACGAACTGGTTTTCATCAACCGCACCTATGAGCGTCACGGACGGCGCTGGCGCATGGTTCCGCATCTCCAGCGCATCGGCGCCAATGGCGAAATGTTTGTCGGGGCGCCGTCGCCAGCCCACTGCGCCGCCAATGACGTGGCGGCAGGCGAGGGCGGTGTGGTGACGACATTTGACCACGCGTCTTGCGGTTTCAGCGGGGGCGTTGAAAATCTTTTCAGCCTGAAACGGAGCGGACTCGCCGATGAAAACGGGCCGCTTTTTTCAAAAGCCGTCTTCGCCAATGGAGTGGCGCGACTTGAAGATGGGGTGGTCGCCATGGCGGCGACACGCGAAGGCGCAGTCCTGCTGCTGGAGCCTTCGGGAAACGGGTTTTCCGAGCGCGCGCGACTGACCCTGCCGGGCAATCCTGACAATGTAACGAGGTCTCAGGAAGGCGATATCGTTGCCGCCCTTCACCCGTCGCTGATCAAGCTTGCAATGGCGCGTAAATTCGGCCTTGGCCGTGCGCCATCGCGCATTGTCGAGGCCGATCCTGAAACCGGCGCCGTTTCGGTTCTTTTTGAGGACCCAAAGGGCGAAATTTTCAGTGCAGCGACGGCGGCGGTGGAGACCCGGTTCGGACTTGTCGCTGGCTCGGTGCTTGATGAAGGTTTGCTTGTCTGCCAGGCGGGCGCATGAGCGATGTGACGCTTGTTACCGGCGGGGCAGGGTTTGTCGGCAAACATCTTGTCGCCGCCTTGCGTGTGCGTGGTGAGAAGACGCGTAGCCTCGACCTCGCTGACCCGGCGCATGTGGACGACATCAAGGGCTCCATCACCGACGCGGACGCTGTCGCGCGGGCCATGGACGGCGCCGCCAGCGTTTTTCATCTTGCGGGCAATGCGCAGCTCTGGGCGAAAGACGCGTCGGTTTTCGATCGCGTGAATCGGCAGGGAACAGAAATTGTAGCTGCCGCGGCGCGCAAAGCCGGCGCAAAGCTCGTTCATTGCTCAAGCCTGACGACGCTGGTTGGTGAGAAAACGCCGATTGGTCCGTCGCCCGCCGATGAAGAAACGCGGCTGCAACCCCACGATATGCTCGGTCCCTATCCACGGTCGAAACTCGAAGCGGAACGCATTGTCGAAGAAGAAATCAAGCGAGGCCTCAACGCCGTAATCGCATTGCCGACGGAACCCTTGGGGCCCGGTGACGACAGTTTGACGCCGCCGACGCAGATGATCCTCGATTTCGCCAATGGAAAAACGCCCGCCTATATCGATTGCATTTTGAATTTCGTGCCGGTGGAGAGCCTCGCCGAAGGCCTGATCGCCGCGCGTGACAAGGGTCAAAGCGGCGAGCGCTACCTTCTCGGCGGCGAAAATACGGCAATGGCTGATTTGCTGGGCATGATCGCTGAGTTCACCCGAAGGTCCATGCCGAAAACAAAAATGCCTTACGGCGTGGCGCTTATGGCGGGCGCTGTTGATACGGGCGTTGTCTCCTCCATCACGGGAAAACCGCCGAAGGCGCCGCTGACGGGCGTGCGCCTTGCCGGACGGCAGGTTTCTTTTTCGTCGGAAAAGGCGGCGCGCGAACTCAGATGGCGCGCTGCGCCCATGCAGCCGGCGCTACAAGCCATGCTTGATTGGGCTAAGCAAAAGGGACTGCTGAAACCCGTTTAACCTGTCATAAAAACGCGCCATCATGCCGCCCGTGAGGTTTATATGGGCGCAGTGCAGGAAATAGATACAGCGGACCTTTCTCTCTGGCTTGGCGACCGGCCTTTTGACGACTGGCGCGCGCAGTTCGACCGTGACGGTTATCTGATTTTTCCGAATGTCCTGACCTCCGTAGACCTGGATAATGTGAAAGCGGCGCTCGCGCCGTATCTCGGCAAGAATATTAAAGGACGCAACGAATTCGAAGGCCGTGAGTCAAACCGCGTCTATGCCATGTTGGCGAAGTCCTCTGTCTTCGCCGATCTGGTGACCCATCCTTTGGCGCTCTCTTTCGTTGAAGCCGATCTTGGCCGCGACTGTCTTCTTTCCGCCTGCCTCGCCATTAATCTTCATCCCGGTGAGACTGCTCAGCCTTGGCATTTTGACGACAGCCATTTTCAATGGCCGCGACCGCGCCCCTCGCTTGGCGTGTCGACCTTCTGGGCGCTGACCGACACCACTGATTCAAATGGCGCGACGGAGATCCTGCCGGGCAGTCATGTCTGGCCAGACGATCATATTGACGGTGCGATCGCCGAAGAGGACTTTTCAAAAACCGGCAAGCGGGAGGGCGATCCGGGCGCGCGTGCAGATGCAATGAAAGTCGTCATGCCGGCTGGCTCCCTGATGATCGCCAAAGGAACGCTGTGGCACCGGGGCGGCGCGAATGTGTCCGATGAGGAGCGGCTTCTCATTACGCCGCAATACTGCCCCGGCTGGACGCGCACGCTTGAAAACATGTCGCTTGCCGTGCCGCCGGATGTGGCGAAGACACTGCCGCCCCGGGCGCAGGAGCTTCTCGGTTACTCCATCTATCCACCCTTTATGGGCTATGTGGACGGACGTCATCCGAAAAGGCTGTTCGATCGGTAGTGACGATCAACCTGCGCAAATGAGCCAGATCAAGGTGAAAGGCGCTGTTTCCTGATGGGATCGCGACGTTTCGTCCTCTTCAAATTGGCGTTAGGCTACCCACATCGAGAAAAGCAGCGGACAGGAGGGATGCATCCATGCAATTCAAATCCATTATCGCGGCCATTGATATCGACGATGATCTTGCCGAAGGCGTAATTCGCGCCGCCCACAGTCTGGCGCAAAAAGATGGCGCGAAGCTGGAGGTAGTCAGCGTATGGCCGTTGCTGGCCCCTGGCGGCGCCGGTTTTTCGGCTGAGCTTGGCGGCGGTTCCGCGGTCGTCAATGAAACCCTGATGGAACAGCACCGCGAAGGCAGAAAAGAAAGCGTTCATCTCCTTGAGGGGATGGTCAATCGGCTTGCCTCGGGCGCAACGCCGGTGATGCTTGACGGCGAGGCGGCGGACGAAGTCGCCGATTACGCCAAGAAACAAAACGCCGATCTCATTGTTACAGGCTCGCATCAGCGCAACTTCTGGGGCTCCCTGTTTCAGGGGAGCGCCTCTATGGAGCTGGTGCGCGAAGCGCCATGCGCAGTGTTTCTGGTGACAAAGACGTTCGCCGAAACGCTGACGGACTAGTAGGCTCGGCCTTTCCACTGTGCGCCTTCCCCGCGCCAATGTCTGAGCGCGGAGGAAACGGTCATTGCTGTATAAAGCCCCGCTGCGACCGGCAGCAGCGCCGCCTCCCATGGCGCCCGTCTGTAAAGCCGCAGCGTCGGCCAATAGGTGTAGGCCATCAATGCGCATGCGCCCGCAGCGTAAAAGAGCGCCGCGAAATTCCAGTGCCACATCGCG
>JAUIEG010000124.1 GCA_030428745.1 Alphaproteobacteria bacterium | reverse complement strand
GTCGCGCACTGTGACCGCGGTCTCGACCGCAAGTTCGGCGGCCGCGAGAGCCTCGACGACAGAATGCGGATCAGCCGAGCCGGTCATGTAATTCATGGCGGCGGTTTCGCCCTTAGCGACCGTTCCTGCGAGTTCATGAACCGCCTTGAAGGCGGGGTTATCATCAAGGCCTTTGACGTTCGCAGCCTCGGCGCCGGTTTTCGTCTGCGCGCTATCGGACTTCAGCGCTGTCTTGGCTAGGTTGTAGCTTTGGGCGGCCTGGAATGCTGGCATTTTCATGATTCAGTCCCTCACGATTTCAGGATGTCGAGGAGTGAAGTGTACATCTCACGCGCTTGGCGAAACACTTCGAGCCCGGCGTCATAGGAACGAGTCGCCTCACGCGCATCGGCAAATTCGGTCATCATGTTGACATTTGACATGATGACGTAGCCTTCAGCGTCAGCAAGCGGATGGCTGGGGTCGAAAACCCGCTCGCCTTCTTTCTGATCGAGAAACACGCGATCTACTTCCACGCGTGTTACGTCTTCGGACCGGTCGTAGATGTTCTCAAATGTGACTTGTTTGCGCTTGTAGCCGTGGGTATCGACGTTGGCGATGTTTTCGCTGACGACCTGGAGCCGCTGGGCCTGGGCGCGCATGCCAGATGTGGCGGCGCCGCTGATTTTGTCAAAGGGGTTCATGGCCTATCTCCTCTTAGCGGCCGCCAAGGGTCGCGCGCATCATGGCGAGCGCCTTGGAATAAACGGTGAGGGCGGTATCGTGGTCACGTACGGCGGCGGTGGACCGCGTCATCTGGTCTTCAAGCGATACGGTGTTGCCGTCGGGTGATGCGACACCCTTGACGTCGATTTTTCTTGCTTCGAAAGCCTGAGTCGCGAAACCGGAAGCGCGCGCGTCCATTTGACTGCGCTGGCTTTTTGCAAAAGCTTCCGCAAAAGGTTCGAGATCTTTAGCCTTGTAACCGGGCGTATCGGCATTGGCGATGTTCTCGGCGACCTGCGCATGACGCTGCACTGAATGGCGTGCGAGCATGGACGCCGTATGCATAATTTTTAGATCGCTAAACATGTACACCTCGCCTTAACCAGCGGTAAGGGATAAATGCACCGATAAGTTGAATGAACTGTTAACCACGTTGAGAGCGATGACGCTGCCTCTGGCGCCTTTAAAGATTGAGAAACTTTTGAAAACCGCGGGGCCGCGCCGCTATGGCGTTGTCACGGCGACGGATGGGTTGTCACTGAAGATCGCAGGGCTCGCCGGCTATGCCGCGCTTGGTGATACAGTGATGGTGGCGACAGCCTCGGGCCGCGATGTACGTGCCAAGATTGTCGCGATGGACGGCGACGTAGCTACAGGATTTGCTTACGGCTCGTTAACCGGCGCCGCCGTTGGAAATATCGCGACCCTGGATCGGGCTGCGGGCGACGCCATGCCGTCTGATGACTGGATCGGTCGAATTATCGATCCCTTTGGCGCACCAATGGATGACGGGCCGATCGGCGTTGGCGAAACAACGATGCCGCTGGAGCATCCGGCGCCAAACGCGGCCAAACGCAAAATGCTCGGCGCGCGCCTTTCTACGGGGCTATGCGTGCTCGACACGCTTTTGCCTATCTGTCGCGGGCAGCGGGTAGGGCTTTTTGCAGGCTCTGGCGTGGGCAAATCGAGCCTTCTCGGCGATATCGCCAATGGCGTTGATTGCGACGTTGCGGTGATCGCCATGATTGGTGAGCGCGGCCGTGAAGTGCGCGCCTTTATCGAAGATACGCTCGGTCCTGAAGGTCGTAAGAAATCTGTGATCATCGCTTCCACAGCGGATCAGTCGCCGCTGGCCAAGAAACGAGGCGCTCATCTCGCGATGGCCACTGCGGAATATTTCCGTGATCAGGGAAAGCAGGTGCTGCTCCTGTTCGATTCTTTGACGCGTTTTGCCGAATCTCATCGTGAAATCGCGTTGTCAGCCGGTGAAGCCCCGTCGTTGCATGCTTTCCCACCGTCAACCTTCCGCACCATCGCACAGCTCGTGGAACGCTCTGGACCCGGAGAAGAAGGTCAGGGTGATATCACTGCCGTATTTTCCGTATTAGTTGCCGGCTCAGACCATAATGAACCCGTAGCGGATATGATCCGCGGGATTCTCGATGGTCATATTGTGCTTGAACGCAAGATCGCCGAACGGGGACGCTTTCCGGCAATCGATGTTTCACGCTCTGTCTCGCGCTCGCTCCCGGGTGCGGCAAGCGAGGACGAAAATACCCTCCTGCGCGAAGCGCGGGCGGTCATCCGGGCTTACGAGGACTCTGAAACCATCGTGCGCGCTGGTCTCTACGCCCATGGCGCTGACGCACAGATCGACCGCGCGCTGGAGATATGGCCGAAGCTCGACAAATTTATTTCGGAGAAGTCTGAGGACGGCGTTGAAGGCAGCTACAAGCGCTTGAACGCCATCGTTCACACAGGCGCCAAAAAGCCAGCGACGTCAGCGCAGGCGAGCGCTCTGGGTTAGCGGTTAGAAATTGGAAATGAAGAGATTGACGATGCTGTTTCCGGACAGACTGCCATTGGCGCTGCCTGTAAGCATGGAAAGCGCCGCTGAGCCTGGCGTAGAGGCTGAGGGCCCGTTCTGAATTTCCGACTGCACAAAGAACCGGCGCAGCGCCTCCTCGATTTTCAATGGGTCTTTGAAAATCGCCGGTGACTTGCCGCCAAAGAATTGGTCAGCTTTGCGTTCGAACAGTTCTTTCTGTTGGTCGATATCAGCCGAGCCAATAGAAGAGGGAAGACCAAAAGCGCCTTCCATAACTGCGCGCAAAGGCTCTTGTCCCATAATCTGGAACCAGCCGACATCTTCGACATTTGACCCGTTCGCAATAGCCGCAATCTCGCGGCGGAAATTCATGGCAAGGCGCATGTCGGTGTTGACTTCACCGACGCTCACTTCGAAAGCGCGCTCGAGATAGTCGTTGGCTGTTTGCTCCCGGAAAGAGGGAATGCCTGTATTTGCGCCCGTGAAGTTTCCATAGCCGAAAGCCTTAGCAAATTGCCGCCAGCGTGTATCAGAGAGGCGATTGGCAAAGCTGTCACTTGCATCGGTGCCTTCTTCAAGAATTTTCTGGATGAAAGCCTTTTTGTTGATTTCTTCTTCCAGACCAAATGCGCCGAGCGCAACGGTGAGGAGCCTGCGATCATCGACAAGTTTTTCTGCTGTATCAGCCTCTGCGATATTTTCACGGAAGTAATCCACATTACGGACGATTTCCGGGGATTTTTGAAAGGTCTCAAACTGACGCTCGGCTGTGTTTTGAAGCACGCGCCAGCCGAGATATCCGCCGAGCGGTATGGCGGGCGTAAACATCAGGAAGCCATCGCCTGCGCGCCAGAGGGCGTGCGTTCCAGAAGGGCGTGTTCAAATTCGAAATGCTTTTTAACTGCGCGCATGACGACGTAAAATTTTTGATCGCGGGCTGCTTCGATAGCGCGCAGGACGTCGTCACCGGCTTCGCCTGGAAAAACGCCTTTAAGGGCGCTGAGGCCCTGTAGTAATTCACCTACTGCCTGATCCGGATCAGCCTCGCCGGCGAGCGCCAGCTGTGCAATATAATAGACGCGTTTCAGGGGCGTGTTGGCTTCTTCCTTTGGGATGGCGTCGCGGGCGCGCAGGATTGAAACGTCGCTGGAGCGTACACGAATGCGTGCTGCGCGGTCTCCATTTTGGAGGAGAACGCCATTAACGAGCACTTTCTCGTTAGGCTTCAGCTTTATGACGAGACCTGTCATGAGGCCGGCGCTTCCTCCGATCCCTGCAGTCCGCGAATGATATTCTGGTTGATCTCGATTAAAGGCTCTGCATCGAGTGACCTGTCTTCGTCAGCCATAAGCTTCCGAGTGTAATGCTGAGTGAACTCAAAAAGATAAAATAGCTGGGAGCGCAACTCTACAGGAAGTTGATTGCTTTCACTTGCGACATCGACAGCGATAACATTCCAGAATTCCAGGTTTTTTCCAAGCGCACGAGCAAAAGCCGCCGGATCACCGCTACGGTTCTTTTGTGCTACTACAACCGCCGTCGTCAGTTTGGAAAGCAATTGACGTTCGACAGATCGTGGTGACGCTGTTGTTCTTGCAGATTGATGATAGGCGTTTCGCGCCAGCGTCGATGCCGTCATTTCCCTCTATACCCTTCCGTGGTTCTACCCACGTTGTATTTTTACTGTCTTAAAAAATCCGTAAAGACTTGGAGCGCCTTCAGGCTTCCCCTGTCTCTTATTGGAACAGGCCGAGGATCGCGTTTGGCGATGAATTAGCGATCGACAGCGCCTGGATGCCGAGCTGCTGCTGGACCTGCAGGGACTGCAGGCGGGCAGAGGCGGCTTCGAGATCAGCGTCGGTCAGGGCGCCGATACCCGTCTTCAAAGCGTCAGTCAGGTTAGTGACAAATTCATTCTGAATTTCGACACGTTTTTGAGCCGAACCGAATTCAGCAGATGCATCTACCGCTTCCTGAATAAGCCCCTCGATCGAGACGAGTGCAGCCGCAGCATCGGCAGCGCTCGTTACACTAAGCGTGTTTAGATTGGCGAGGCCGCCGCCAGTGCCGTCAGTGACAGTGACTTCAAAGCCGACAGCTTGGCCGGTGTCGTTGGTGATGATGACTTCCGCATCGGCCGCGCCGCCGCCCGCGAGGGCGACAGTGATGCCGGAAAGGCCGGCCGCGTTGATAGCGGATTCAAGACCAGCCGCAACGTCGTCATGATCGGCGCCCGCAGCGACCGTATAATTGATCTTGCGGCCGTCGATGCGAAGCTCCCAGACGTCGCCTTCAGTAAAGGTGGCGCCGGTGTCGACATGAATTTCGAAGTCGTTCGTATCAGCGATAAGCGCAGCTGCAGCATCACCTGCAGCGTTCACGCCCGTTGAACCGGTAGTATCGAGACCGACCACCGCGGCGCCAGCCGCCGTTTCTAGGCTGTAGGCGTCGACTGTGATGGCGCTTGCCGTCACATTGCCAGCGGCATCGCGGTCAAGCGAAGCCAGAAAGTCTGTCGAATCAGTGCCTTTAAGGAAGTTTAAGCCGTTAAACTGCGCCGAATCGACAATACCGTCGATCTGTTCGCGCAATTGCCCAATATCCGTCTGAATCTTCGTGCGGTCAATATTATCTTCCTGAGCCGCAACGATAAGCCCCTTCATATCGACAAGTAGTTCGGTGATCTTCTCAGCTGCGCCACGCGCAACGCCGACAGAAGCGGCGCCGAGATTGAGCGACTGGGAAATGGCTTCAAAGCCTTTCACGTCTGACTGCATGACCGTGGAGATCGCGAAGATCGCCGCGTTATCTTTGGCGTTCGCGACTTTTTTACCGGTCGAGATCTGTTCTTGAACCATCGACAGGCCTTTATTGACCGTGCGCAGGTTTTGTAGCGCGATCATCGCGGATGTATTAGTGAGAAGGCTGTTCGTCATTTCATCGACTCCGAGTTGGATCGCAACAAGAAATTCAAGCTTTAAATATCCTGTTAGGGATAATAAGCTCTTAACGGCTCGAAATTTTGTCGTCAGAGCAAGCCACTTGGTTTTGTTGCGCCACTCGGCAGTCAAGTATTTGTTAATATAAGCTGCTTTCCCCCTTGATCTATTTCATATGTTCAAAGTCAGTATTGCCGCCCGTTGACTTCGAGGCATAAAAAAACCCGCGAAAGCCAAATGGCCTTCGCGGGCTTAGTCGTTCGTCAGTTCCGATTAACGGAAGAGGCCGAGGATCGAGTTTGGCGCGGCGTTGGCGATCGACAACGCCTGAATGCCAAGCTGCTGCTGGACCTGCAGGGACTGCAGGCGGGCAGAAGCGGCTTCCAGGTCAGCGTCGGTCAGGGCGCCAATACCGGTTTTGAGCGAGTCCGTCAGCTCAGAGACGAATTCGTTCTGAATTTCGATACGCTTTTGAGCGGAACCGAATTCAGCCGAAGCGTCAACTGATTCCTGGATGAGACCCTCAATCGAGACGAGTGCAGCGGCTGCGCCGGCTGCCGTTGAAACGTCAAGGCCATTCAGGTTGGCGAGACCGCCGCCAGCACCATCGGTAACGGTGACTTCAAACCCGACAGCGCCGCCAGTGCCGTTGGTGATGATGACTTCTGCGTCTGCGGCGCCGCCGCCAGCCAGGGCGACGGAGATGCCGGTGATGCCGGCAGCGTCGATGGCGGACTCGAGGCCAGCCGCAACGTCGTCATGATCAGCGCCCGCTGCAACTGTGTAGTTGATCTTGCGGCCGTCAATACGAAGCTCCCAGACGTCGCCTTCAGTGAAGGTGGCGCCTGTGTCGACATGGATTTCGAAGTCATTCGTATCAGCGATAAGCGCAGCTGCAGAATCACCCGCAGCGTTCACGCCCGTCGAGCCAGTGGTGTCGAGACCGACCACTGCGGCGCCAGCCGTCGTTTCGAGGCTGTAAGCGTCGACTGAGATCGTGCTCGCCGTCACATTGCCGGCGGAATCACGGTCAAGCGAGGCGAGGAAGTCTGTCGAATCAGCGCCTTTGAGGAAGTTCAGGCCGTTGAACTGCGCCGCTTCGACGATGCCGTCGATTTGGTCGCGAAGCTGTCCAATATCCGTCTGAATCTTCGTACGGTCAACGTTATCTTCCTGAGCCGCCACGATGAGACCTTTCATCTCAACGAGCAGTTCAGATACTTTTTCAGCCGCGCCACGTGCAACGCCGACAGACGCGCTGCCGAGGTTGAGGGACTGGTTGATGGCTTCAAAGCCTTTCACGTCTGACTGCATGACCGTGGAGATCGCGAAGATCGCCGCGTTGTCTTTAGCAGTCGAGACTTTTTTACCGGTCGAAATCTGTTCCTGAACCATGTTGAGGCCTTTATTGACCGTACGAAGGTTCTGAAGCGCGATCATCGCGGATGTATTTGTAAGAAGGCTGTTAGTCATGATGAGACTCCAAGTTGGATCGTTTTTTTCAACGGTCCGACCTCGCGATGGAGTTGTCGGGAGCCCCGCGCCTGGCGGGTTTTTTTGAGCCTTTTTAGCTCGCGGCAGGCCGTTTAAGCATGTCCGCAGCAACCACGCGGTTGCAGGAGGTCAGCTATACAATGCTGAAAATAATAAGTTTTTAAGAAGTATGGTTTCGCAAAGGTTAAAATTACGCTTTCGCGACAATTGTTGACGCGTCGGGATTGCGCAAAGCCGCGCCGCCGCGCGCGTAAGCGCCGGTGTTAAGCTCTGCCTCGCGGATTTTTTTAAGACGAGAACGGGCCTCGCGAACGCCTTGGGCGGTTGCTTTCAAAATAGCCGCATTTTCTTCAGCTTG
>JAUIEG010000123.1 GCA_030428745.1 Alphaproteobacteria bacterium | reverse complement strand
CCTATTTCACTTTCTTCGCCCATGATTCAGGCAAGCGGCCGAAAGATGCGCCCATGGGCATGATGATCGCTATGGGCGCCGCAGCGGCCCTGTGCATCGGTCTCGGCGTCTATCCGGAGCCGCTTTATGCGCTGATGCCGGATCAGGCGGCGATCGCCGATTATCATCCCTACACCGCCTATCATCTGGTGGAGCAGCTACAGCTTCTGCTCTGGGCGGTGCTCGCCTTTGCTGTCCTCATTCTCCTGAAATGGTACCCGGCGGAAGTGCCGTCGACCAATCTTGATACGGATTGGTTGTGGCGTGTGCCGGGACGCGCGCTTCTCGGCTGGGTGACTGGTGCGTCGCGCGCAACATGGATCGCCCTATGGGGGATTTTCTCAGGCCGCATACAAGTCTTGATGGAACGCATTTACACCGTGCACGGACCGGAAGGACAGATGGCGCGGTCATGGCCGATTGGCTTTATGGCGCTGTGGACCGCGGTTTTGCTGGTGCTTGTCCTCGTTCTGTCTTTCCTCGCCTAAAGTTTTTCGCAGACGCAAAAATCGCTCTGATTGAACGCGCGTGTCCTAATGCGTGCGCGCCGCATCCTCGTCTGCTTTGCATCCCTTATCGTTTACTGAATTGGGCCCGTTTCTTGCGCATGGACCTTTGTGGGAGGATGTATGCCGAAGACATCGGATCGTTTTTCTCAGCTTGCGGTCAGGCTCGTGGCGCGCATGGCGAAGGAGGTCGTGTGCGAGGCGTATGGATTGCCCCATGCGGCGCTGATGACGGCCGAGCGGCGCGGCGCCGCGCTCGCCCGCGCGCGACAGACGGCGATGTATCTGGCGCATGTGGTGGGGCAGTTATCGCTCAATGAAGTCGCCGCCGAGTTCAACCGCGACCGCTCGACCATTTCGCACGCCTGCATCAATATCGAGGACAGCCGCGACAGCCCGATCCACGAAATACAGCTCAACTATATGGAGCGGTTGTTGCGCGACCGCATTCGCAAGGCGGAGCGCGACGGGTTGTTCAGGCGCGGCGCGCTTGAACACAAACAGATCGGCTATTCCGCCTGAACGCTTTCCGCGATGGCGCGAATGCGTTTGATCATGGAGTAGAGCCCGTTGGACCGCTGCGGCGTCAAATGATCTTTAAGATCGAACGGCGCCAACGCCGCTTCCGGGTCGATGGCGAGAATATCCTCAGCGGACTTGCCGGAATAAAGCGCGATCAACAGCGCGACGAGACCTTTGACGATATGCGCGTCGCTGTCGCCTTTAAGCGTGATCGCATCGCCATCGCGCTCAGCATCGAGCCAGACCTGGCTCGCGCAGCCGCGGACCTTGTGAGCTTCATCGCGAACCGCTTCCGGGTAGGGCTCCAGATTGCGGCCGAGATCGATCAGATATTTGTAGCGGTCGTCCCACTCGTCGAGAAAAGCGAAATCGCCCGCAATGTCGTCAAAACTAGCCATGGGCGGGAGATAGGGCGCCGGAAGGCGCGGATCAACCGGGGCGCGGATCCGCCGTCTGGCCGGGTTATTCCGTCGCCGCGTCTTCCGCCAGCCACAATTCCGTGACCATCGCCGATTGCGCGATCCAGCCCGCCGCTTCGTCCATGGTCATCTTGCGTTCCGTCTCTTCGCCATTGACGCGCTGGACAAATTGTTCTGCCCACTGACCGGTGGTTTCGATATAGTCCGGCCAGCTCTTGCCGCCTTCGGCTTTGGCGCCGGAGGCTTCGAGTTCGGCGAATTTGGCGTCGATCCTCTCGATGGCCGCCGCGAAATCATGGCGCAGCGCCACGGCGGTAAACGTCATGGGCGGGTTGTCCATTTGGGCGAGGGTGCGATAGACGACGAGATAAGGCGGCAGGAATTCCGTATCAAACCCGCGGCTCGCTGCGCCGATCCAGCCGGTCATGCCGGCATCATCGCAGGCCATGGCCGCGACTCTTTCGTTGATAGCATCGCCGATCCGCTGGCGCCGGTCGTTGTCCCAATCGCGGGTCTGTTCCAGGGTCTGGGCGCGTATGGCGGCGCTCTGCCATGCGGTCAGCAAATCGCACTCGCGTCCGCGTTCGGCCATGGCCTGTACAAAAACGACTGTTTTGTCCTGGCCAGAGAGGGGCTGCGCCATGGCCGGCGACGCCCATCCTGACGAGCAGAGAAGGGCGGCGGCTGCGATGATCTGAAAACGGGTTTTCACGATGGGAAGCCTCTTCAATTTGCATGAGCGTGGAAAGCTAACCGGTTTTCACACGTCATCATAGGCTGGACCGGAAGACGACGCCCTCAATTTGCGGCGGTCGCCATAGCGGACTCAGAGGAGCGCCGCGCAAGAAGGCCGGCGCTCAGTTTGCGCGCGCCGCCGGATGGCTTTATCGTTTCGCGCCATGAAGCCGGAAGCCCGGCCCTAAACAACGGGGGATCCCATGAAAACGAACACACTCATCATCAGTCTCGGCGCAGCACTGCTTGTGACGGCGTGCGGCGGCGGGAGCGAGGAAGCCCGCGAGAAAAAGATCGAGGCCGAGGCGGCCAAACATGGCATCGACGCCGATGTGGAGCTTGACGACAAGGGTGAGGTCGCAAGCGTGCGCATCAATAACGGGCTCGGCGCAACCGTTGGAAGCAATCTCGATTTGCCCGACGGCTTTCCTGCTGATGTGCCCATGGGCGGCGGCTGGTCGATTATTTCGACGAGCGCCGTGCCGGGTCAGCAGGGCGGCTTTATGGTTCAGGCGATGAGCGAAGACAGCATGGCGGATATTGCGGAGACGGCGCAGCGTGATATGGCCGCCGCCGGATGGAGCAACACCGCTTCGGACAATCCAACGCCGCAGATGAGCCGTCTCGGCTTTGAAAAAGACGGGCGGTTGACGAATTATATCCTGATGGATGCCGGCGGAAAAACGTCCGTACAGGTCGTCACCATGAAAAAGCCGGGCTGATCGCCGGGCTTAAACAACATCTTCCCAACGCGGCGACAGGCGCGCGGCGGCGTTGATGATGCCGGCCATGGAATAGGTCTGCGGGAAATTGCCCCAGAGTTCGCCATTCGCGACATCGATATCTTCGGAAAGAATGCCGAGATGATTGCGGTGGGCGAGCACGTCTTCGAACATGGCGCGCGCTTCATCCTTGCGGCCGATGCGGGCGAGGGCGTCAATATGCCAGAAGGTGCAGGCGGTGAACGCTGTCTGCGGCTTGCCGAAATCGTCTTCCGCCCGGTAGCGATAGACGTGATAGCCCTCGCGCAATTCGTCATCGATGCGTTCCACTGTCGCCACATAGCGCGGGTCCATAGGGTCGATGAAACCGATCTCCGCCATCAGGAGAACAGACGCGTCGAGATCGTCACCGCCAAAGGCGCCGGTAAAGGCCTGGCGTTTTTCATTCCAGGCTTCTTTTAAAATAACCGCGTGCATGGCGTCGGCGCGTCCGCGCCAATAGGCGGCGCGGTCGTCGCGGCCGAGATGATCGGCGATGCGCGAAAGCCGGTCGCAGGCGGCCCAGCACATGATGGCTGAAGAGGTGTGCACATCGGCGCGGCCGCGATATTCCCAGATGCCGGCGTCGGGTGTGTTGTAAACGGCGTAGGCGCGTTCGCCCACAAGCTCGAACTGTTCGAATTCAAGTTCGCCCGCCTGCGCCAGAAGCCGCTCGTCGAAAAACGCTTGGCTGGCGCCGAGCACCACATGGCCATAGACGTCATGCTGGATGTGTTCGGCCGCCTGATTGCCAAAGCGCACCGGCCCCATGCCGCGATAGCCTTTGAGGTCCGCTGCGATCTCTTCTTTGAGATCTTCTTCAAGCGAGATTCCGTAGACCGGCTGGATGTGGCCGCCTTTGGTGTGCGCCACGGTGTTGCGCAAATAGGCGAGGTAATGTTCGAGCGTGCCGACCGCCGACAGACGGTTCAGCGCGTTCACCGTGAAATAGGCGTCGCGCAGCCAGCAGAAGCGGTAATCCCAGTTCCGTTCCGAGCCGCCATGTTCCGGGATCGACGTTGTCAGCGCCGCGACAATGCCGCCGGTTTCTTCATAGACGCACAGCTTCAGCGTGATCGCGGCGCGAATGACCGCTTCCTGCCAGACCGGCGGCGCGGCGAGGCGGCGCGACCATGCGCGCCAGCCCTCGGTGGTGCGCTTCTCCCATTCGGCGGCGATCACCGCCGGATTGTCGGAAAGGGATTCGTCCGGCCCCAGGATGAAATTGATCTCGCGGTCGAGGACGAATTCGCGTTCGGCGATGACGTAAGAAACCGGCGCATCGGTTGTGACGCGAAAACCAGCATGATCGTTTTTGTAGCGGATATGGGAAACGCCGCGCACCGGGGCGATGTTCGTGGCGCCGCGATCCGATTGCGCATGCAGGGCGACGGAGATTTTCGGCATGCCGGCGAGCGGGCGGATACGCCTGACGATGGAGGCGGGCCGGAAAGTGCGGCCCTTGTCGAAAAAGCGCGGCGAAAAATCGGTGATCGCGATGGCCGAGCCGTCGTCGGCCTCGAGAATGGTTTCGATGACGGCGGTGTTTTTTATGTAGCGCTGGCGCGTCTTGCACTGGCCCGAGATCTTGATGTCGAACGCGCCGCCGCCGCCCACAAGTTTGTTGAGCACCGGTTCGCCGTCAAGACGCGGCAGGCACAGCCACACGACGCTGCCTTGCTCGTCGATCAGCGCCGCAATGGTGCCGTTGCCGACAATGCCGAGATCGAGATCGGGTTTTTCGACCGTGTTTTCTTCCGTCATTGCGCCGCCGCCTCCAGCCATCGCCATACATCCGCCGGGCTTTTAAGCCCATAGGCGGCGTGTGTTTCTCCCGCGCCAATTTTGACGCCATGCCCGCCCGCCGCAATCGCCTCCGCCATGGCGTCTTCATCGGTGGCGTCGTCGCCGACCATGACCGGCGAAAGCCCTTCGAAAGGCTGCCTTTCGAGAAAGCGCATCAGCGTAAGGCCTTTATTGGCGTGAGCGGGTTTTGCTTCCAGCACCATTTTGCCCGGTTGCAGGATATAGCCGTCTACGCCCGCGATAATTTTTTTCATGGCGGTTTCAAGAACGTCGCCTGAGTCCGGCGCTGCGCGATAATGGAGCGCCAGCACTTCGCCTTTGGGTTCAAGACGCGCGCCTTCGACGCCGGCGGCGAGGAGGGTCATGGCGTCCATCAGCGCAGACGGCGCTGCATTGGGTTGTTTCTCTGGCGTTTGGCCCGGCGCGCAGATTTCAAGTCCGTGCCCGCCGGCGCGCCAGAGATCGTCCGGAATGCGTTGCGACAGATCGCGGATGTCGCGGCCGCTCAAGACCGCGAGCGCGCCGCCGAGTTTCGCCGCGAGCGCGCGCAAGGTTTCGGCCCCGCCTTCGGGCAGGACGACAGCGTCGGGATCGGCCTGTATCGGCGCCAGGGTGCCGTCGAAATCGAGAAACAACGCGGCGCCGGGTAAGGGCGGGGGCGGCGGAGGCAAAATCATGTGCGGCAAGAGACCATCAAAATGTAAGGAAAAGACCAACAGCGGCTTAATTCAGCCCATCCGGCGACAGGTCGCTCAGAAACTTTTCACGCCACCACCCGATATCCTGTTCGACGGTGGTGTCGCGCAAGCGCCGCCAGCGGCTTTGGCGCTCTTCCAGCGGCATGGTCAGCGCCGTATGGATCGCTTCGGCCACATTATCCGTATCGTGAGGATTGACGATCAGGGCGGACTGAAGCTGCTCGGCGGCGCCGGCGAATTCCGACAGGATGAGAACGCCGGGATCGTCCTCGTCCTGCGCCATGACGAACTCCTTGCAGACAAGGTTCATACCGTCGCGCAATGGCGTCACCAGGCCGACGCGGGCGATGCGGAAAAGCCCCGCAAGCTCCTCGCGCTGATAAGAGCGGGCGAGATAACGCAGCGGGATCCAGTCGAGATCGCCATAATCGCCATTGATGCGGCCGGCGAGGCCGTCCAGCTCGATCCTGAGCTCCTGATACTCTTCCACCTTCGAGCGCGATGGCGGGGTGATCTGCGTCACCGACACTTTTCCGCGGGTGTCCGGGAAATTGTCGAAGAGGCGGCCCACCGCTTCGAAGCGTTCGGGTAGCCCTTTTGAGTAATCCATGCGGTCGACGCCGATCACGAGCTCGCGCTCGTCACCCAGGAAACGGCTGATGCGTTCGGCCGCCTCGTCGGCGAGGTCGCTGCGGCTCGCCTCGCGAAAGCCTTCGGCGTCGATGCCGATGGGATAGGCCTTGACGATAATGGTCTGGTCGAAGGCTTTGACGCGGCCATCGCCGAGATCTTCGCCGCCGCAATCGTCAATCAGATATTGCACGAAATTGTAACGGTCGCGTTCCGCCTGAAAGCCGATCACGTCATAGGCGCAAAGGGCGCGCGCAATCCAGTGATGTTCGGGCAGGGCGCGGAACACTTCCGGCGCCGGGAACGGAATATGCAGGAAGAAACCGGTCGGTCCTTTCCAGCCCGTATGGCGCAGGGAATCGGCCATGAGCATGAAATGATAATCATGCACCCAGACGACATCGTCGTCATGCAGGCGCGGCGCAATCTGGCGTGCGATGCGCTGATTGACGGCGGCGTAAATGGTGAAGGCGTCGCGGTCAAAAGAGGCGAGGTCGATGCGGTAATGAAACACCGGCCAGATCACGCGGTTTGCGTAATTGAGGTAATAGCCGTCATGCTCTTCGCGCGTGAGGTCCGTGAGCAGGAATTCAACGCCGTCATCATGATGGGCGTGGAGCACCCGGTGTTCGCTGTCGGTGATCTCGCCGCTCCAGCCGAACCACACCCCGCCGGTGGCTTTCAGCGATTCCCAGACGGCGACGGCAAGCCCGCCGGCCCGCGCTTTGGGATCAACGGCGGTCCGGTTCGAGATGGCGATGAGGCGGCCCATTGTGCTTTCCAAGGTGGCGTGCGGCGCTTGCAAAACGCTTCACTATGGCGAAATTTCGCCTGTGTGCGGTGCACAATAAGCCATTCGGGCCTGAAGATCAAAAATGGGGCGTTTGCTGCCGCGGCGCGGGCCTTTGCGCCCGCCCGGTCGCCTGAATATTGGTTCGCGGGCGCGATGGTGTTAACCTTTTGCTGTGCGAGGGGGCGGGATGGCCAAAAAATATAAAAGCTGCGGTGAATGCGGATCGCCATTGTATCAGTGCGGCAGTTGCCGCAAATGCGGTTGCCAGCATGAGGGTTGCGAAAACCGGCAGTTTCTTGAAGCGGACAAATGCAGGGATTGCGGGCGCTCATGGGAGATGGTGCGGGTTCCTGAAACATCGGATTCGGCGCCGGCGCCGACCGGTCCCAAAAAGCGCAGACCGTTCCTGTCCTTCATT
>JAUIEG010000122.1 GCA_030428745.1 Alphaproteobacteria bacterium | reverse complement strand
CGTCTCGCAATCGGCGAAGTCCAAAAACAAACGAATATCGCAAGTGCGGTTCGGCGGCGCCATTTCGAGAAGATCAGAATGGTTCGACAGATCCATCGCCAGCAAATAGTCGAACTGATAAAAATCGGAAAGATCGACCTGACGGGCGCGCTGATAGGCGATATCGATCCCGCGTTTCGACGCGGCCTTGGCCATGCGCGCATCGGGCGGATCGCCTGCATGCCAGCCCCCGGTGCCGGCGCTGTCGATGGTGACATCGATCCCGCGCTCCCTGGCCATGGCGCGCAACACGCCCTCCGCCGCCGGTGAGCGGCAGATATTGCCAAGACAGACAAAGAGGACGTTTTTCATGTCACGTTCTTGCGCGTTTCGCCGCGAGGGCTTTTGTCCGCTGGCATTGATCGCCTAAACTGAGGGCCTGTGCAAGATGCACGTCATCCGTCTATCAGGACAAAATCCCAGGACATATCCATGACAACGACAATTTCGTCTTCTGTTATTCCCGCCGTCCACAACATGTTCACCGCGCTCGATCACCTTCTCGTCAAGGCCGTGGAGCGCTGTGAGGAAACCAAGGTGGAGGAGAGCGTCTATCTGAACTGGCGCGTTGCGCCGGACATGTTTCCGCTGGCGACGCAGGTTCGGTTTGCGACGGAAATCCCGGCGCGCGGCTTGTCCCGCCTTGCCGGCGCCGAGCTCCCGAGCTTCCCCGATGACGAAACCACCTTCGCCGAATTGCGCGCGCGTATCGAGCGCGCCAGTGAAATCGTGAAAGCGCTCGACACAGCGGCGCTTGACGCGAACCCGGCGGCGGATATCACCGTGCCCATGGGGCCGGAGCGGAAAGTCACGATGCCGCGCGAAGCCTTTGCGCATGAATGGATCATGCCTAATCTCTATTTCCATGTAACAACGGCCTATCTCATTCTGCGCCATGTGGGGCTCGATATTGGCAAGAAAGATTTTCTGATGGGTCTCGCCCGCTACTTCGGCGAATAGGGGGCGAATAGAGATTGTCTGCGCCTAAAAACATCGTCGCCCTTACGGGGGCCGGCATTTCGGCGGAGTCCGGCGTCGCCACCTTTCGCGACGCGGACGGTGTATGGGCGAAATATGATTACAGAGAAGTGGCGACGCCGGAAGGCTTCGCCGCCAATCCGGCGCTGGTGCATGAGTTCTACAATGCGCGCCGCCGCGCCTTGCCGTCAGTAAATCCAAACGCTGCGCATATGGCCTTGGCCGATCTTGAAAAAGGACTGACGGAGAGAGGCGGGCGACTGACCCTCGTCACACAGAATGTGGATGACCTTCATGAGCGCGGCGGGGCGACGAATATCCTGCACATGCATGGAGAGCTGTTGAAAGCTGAATGCGCGTCCTGCGCTTCCGTGATCGATTGTAGGGGTGACCTTTCCATCGAGAGCGTTTGCGGCGTCTGTAATCGCACTGGCGGCATGCGGCCCCATGTTGTCTGGTTTGGAGAGATGCCGCGTTTCATGGAAGAGGCTGCGGACGCGATTATGGGCGCGGAGCTTTTCGTCTCCATCGGCACGTCGGGTTCGGTCTATCCGGCGGCGGGGTTCGTCGCGGAGGCGCGGGCGCTTGGCGTGCCGGCCATGGAGCTAAATCTGGAGCCATCGGAAAATGCGCATCTCTTCTCGGACGCCCGCTACGGGCCCGCGACAGAAGTCGTGCCGCAGTGGGTTAATGAGATCCTTACCATGAAGTGAGCTTTTTGCGCCCCAGGCTGCGCTTCTTGCGCCCTGTTAGGGTTGTCGCGCGCGGCTTCAACGCCCTAGGCTGATCCTTTCGAGGGAATCATTCCGGGGTCATTCAATGAAGAAAAAGATCTGGCTGTTCGCAGCCATCGCGCTCACGCCTTTCGCTGTCGCTGCACAGGATGCGGAGGGCGAGGACAAGAAAGAAGAAAAGTGGGACGTTTCGGCGCCGCCTTTGCCGACGCGGGATGTGCAACTCGATGTGCGCGAAGGCACCTGGATGAGCCTCGACGTCAGCCCCGACGGGCGGACCATTGCTTTCGATCTACTTGGTGATGTTTACACGATCCCCATGGGCGGCGGCGAGGCGCGCAATATCGCCAGCGGCCTGGCCTGGGAGATGCAACCGCGATTTTCACCGGATGGAGAAAAAATCGCTTTCACGTCCGACCGCGGCGGCGGCGACAATATCTGGATCATGAATGTGGATGGCTCCGACAAGCGGGCTGTGACCAAAGAGAATTTTCGCCTTTTGAACAACGCGACATGGTCCGCGGACGGGCAATATCTTGCGGCGCGTAAGCACTTCACGACCCAGCGTTCAGCCGGTGTTGGTGAGATCTGGCTTTATCATATTTCCGGCGGCGACGGCGTGCCGCTCGTCAAGAAACCGAGTGAGACGCATCAGAAAGAACTCGGTGAGCCGGTTTTCTCCGCAGACGGAAAATATATTTATTACACGCAGAACATCACGCCGGGCTCGACCTTCATTTACGCACAGGATTCCAACGGCGACCTTTTCCATATCAACCGTTACGAAATGGCCACGGGCGAAATCACGACCGCTGTGTCGGGGCTTGGCGGCGCCGTGCGCGCCGCGCCGTCCCCCGACGGAAAGTCCATCGCCTTTGTGCGGCGCGAACGCACCCAGTCGAAGCTCTATGTGAAAGATCTCACTTCCGGTGTGGAGCGCAAGATCTATGACGATCTCGATCAGGACATGCAGGAAACCTGGGCCGTTCAGGGCGCTTATCCGAATATGGACTGGACGCCGGATTCGAAAAGCGTCGTCTTCTGGGCGGGCGGCAAGATCCGCCGCATCAATGTCGCCACGGGCGCCGCATCCGAAATTCCGTTCCATGTGAGCGATACGCGCGCCGTTATCGATCCGCCGCGCCCGGAAGTGGATGTCGCGCCGGACAGTTTCCAGACGCATATGCCACGCTTTGCGTCTGTTTCGCCGGATGGCAAGCGCGTGGTGTTTGAATCCCTCGGCAAACTTTACGTCAGGAACCTGCCCAATGGCGCGCCGCGCCGCCTCACCAATACGCGTGAGGGGTTCGAGCTGTTCCCGTCATGGTCCTATGACGGATCGCGCATCGCCTATGTGGCGTGGACCGATGAGGGCCTTGGCGTCATTCGCGTCACCAGCGCCGGCGGCGGGACGGGCCGCGCCGTAACGCGCGAGCCGGGGCATTATCGCCGGCCGCGCTTTTCACCCGATGGACGCACTGTCGTGTTCGAGAAAGGCGAGGGCGGCTACCTGACCAAGAAAGAATGGTCAGAGGCGCCGGGTATTTACACTGTGCCAAGTGGCGGCGGCGCCATGACCAAAATCACCGATGACGGATCGAACCCGCATTTCGCCGCCGCTAATGACCGCATCTTTATGACGCGCGTCGACGGCGATAAAGGCATGCTCGTCAGCGTCAATCTCAACGGCAATGAAGAACGCACCCATGCGGCGGGCGATCTCATCACTGAGTTCGAAGCGTCTCATGACGGGAAGCATCTCGCCTTTGTTGAAAACTACAGCGCCTTTGTCATGCCCATGACGCCGGGGCCGCAGGAAGTCGGCGCCGGGCGGAAGGCGTCCGCCTTGCCGGTGACCAAGGCAAGCGGCGACGGCGCGAGCTATATCAACTGGTCGCGCGGGCGCCTGAACTGGACGCTGGGGCCGACGCTTTATTCGGCGTCTGTCGCCGATCTGACGCCAGCCGCGCCCAAGGCTGAGGATGATGAAGACGCGCCGGCCTATGAGGCGCCGTCAGAGGGCGTTGATCTCACCATGACGTTCACGGCGGACAAACCGTCGGGAACCGTCGCGCTGGTGGGCGCTCGCATCATCACCATGGCCGAGGAAGATGGCGGCGTCATCGAGAACGGCGTTATCCTTGTTGAGAACAATCGTATTGCGGCGGTGGGGTCTTCCGCGTCGCTGACCTATCCGGCGGGAACGCCGACGGTTGACCTTTCCGGCAAGACGATCATGCCTGGTCTCATCGACGCCCATGCGCATGGGCCGCAAGGAACCGATGACATCATCCCGGAACAGAACTGGTCGGTGATGGCGCATCTGGCGCTCGGGGTGACGACGATCCACGACCCCTCAAGTCAGGCGAGTCATATTTTCTCCGCATCGGAATATCAGCGTGCGGGGGAGATTCTGGCGCCGCGGATCTATTCCACGGGCGAGGTTGTGTACGGCGCCAAGGCGCCGAGCGTTTACGCAGTGATCGACAGTTATGATGATGCGCTCGCTCATGTGCGGCGTCTGAAAGCCCAGGGCGCGCACTCCATCAAAAACTACAACCAGCCGCGCCGCGAACAGCGCCAACAGGTTGCGATCGCCGCCAGCAACGAAAATATCAATGTCGTGCCGGAGGGCGGTTCGCTCTTTCACATGGATATGTCGCTGATCGCCGACGGCAACACCACAATCGAGCACAATGTGCCGGTGGCCATGCTCTATGAAGACGTTCTGAGTTTCTGGGAGCAGACGAAAGTCGCCTATACGCCGACGCTGGTCGTCACCTATGGCGGTCCGGCGGGCGATCCTTACTGGCGTCAGGCGATGGATGTGTGGCTGCATCCGATCCTGTCGAAACATGCGCCCACGGGCTTTCTCGCCGCCAGTTCCGCGCGCCGGGAAAAAGCGCCGGAGGAAGACTATGTGGATCAGGTGAGTGCGCGGACGGCGAAGATGCTCGCCGATCGCGGCGTCATGGTCTCCATTGGCGCCCACGGTCAGGAAGAAGGCCTCGCCTCCCATTGGGAGATGTGGTCCTTCGCGCGTGGCGGTATGAGCCCGCTTGAAGCCCTGAAGACGGCGACCATCACGCCGGCGAAGGTGCTCGGCTTTTCGAAAGATATCGGGTCGCTGGAGCCCGGCAAGCTCGCCGATCTCATCATTCTCGACGCCAATCCTCTCGACGACATTCAGAATACGGACGACATCAGCCATGTCATGCTGAATGGCCGTCTTTATGATGCGGCGACCTTGAACGAGGAAGTCACCGGAACGCGCAAGCGCCCGCCCTATTGGTGGGAATGATTAGGGCGAGGGGATTCAATGACAGACATTGAATTTTCCAAAGAAGAACGCGAGGCCATCGTCACGGAGATAAAAGCCTATCTCCGTGACGATCTCGACATTGAGATCGGCGGCGTCGACGCTGGGTTTCTGCTGGATTTTTTCTCAGAGAAAGTCGGCGCGTATTTTTACAATCGCGGGCTCTATGACGCCCAGGCGCTGCTTTCAAAACGCATGGACGCCATCGGCGAGGCTATCGTCGATTTGGAAAAGCCTGCGCAGTTCCGCAGATAGAAAGCCTCACCAACCGCCTGCCAGCTTAAATCGATCCGTGGCAGTGCTTGTATTTCTTGCCGGAGCCGCAAGGGCAGGGGCCGTTGCGCGGCACCCGTCCCCATGTCTCTGGATTGTTCGGATCGATGCCTTTGGTGCGGGCGGCGCCTTTCATGGTGCCGATGCCGGCTGACAGCCGCGAGCGCGGGTCTTGCTTGGCCATCTCGTTTTCACCCGTGCTCGGGTTCACATGCGTCTCCGTCATGGGAACCTCGCGACGTTCGGGCACTGACTGTTCCGGCGCGCGCACCTGAACATGCATGAGCATGCGGGTGACGTCGCGGCGCAGGCCGTCAAGCAGACCTTCAAACAGCGCGAACGCTTCGGTCTTGAATTCGTTCACCGGATCGCGCTGGCCGTGGCCGCGCAGCCAGATCACCGAACGCAGATGGTCAAGCATCTGCAAATGCTCGCGCCAATTGGTGTCGAGGACGTTGAGGAGGATCGCCTTTTCAATCCGGCGCATCATGTCGGGGCCGATTTCCGCGGCGCGCGCCCCGGCGATTTTGTTGGTCTCTTCAACGAGGCGGTCAGCGATTTCTGAGTCGGCGACGCCTTCTTCTTTGGCCCACTCATCGACGGGCAAGTCCTTGCCGAAAATTTCCTGAAGGTCTTTTTTCAGGCCCTCGACGTCCCATTGTTCGGCGTAGGATTTCGGCGGCATATGCGCGGCGACGAGGTCGTCGACAAGCTGGCTGCGCATGTCGCCGATAATGTCGTCGACCGTATCGGTGGACATGAACTCGATGCGCTGTTCGAAGATCGCCTTGCGTTGATCATTGATGACATCGTCAAATTTTAGGACGTTCTTGCGCATGTCGTAATTGCGCTGCTCGACTTTTTTCTGCGCTGTTTCGACCGCTTTGGTGAACCAGGGATGTTCGATGGATTCGTCGGGCCGGATGCCGAAGCGCTTCAGCATTTTTTCCATGCCGTCGCCGAAAATACGCATCAGGTCGTCTTCGACCGAGATGAAGAATTTGGTGGTGCCCGGATCGCCCTGACGTCCCGAACGGCCGCGCAGCTGGTTGTCGATGCGGCGGCTTTCGTGACGTTCCGTCGCCAGCACGAAAAGGCCGCCTGCGTCGAGCGCCTTTTGCTTATCGGCGGCGATCTTGGCTTCAATCTCGACGCGTTTGCGCTTGATCGTTTCTTCGTCGTCGCCTTCTTCGAGGGCGTTCATGACCTGCATATCGACGGAGCCGCCGAGCTGAATGTCGGTGCCGCGGCCGGCCATGTTGGTGGCGATGGTGACGGCGCCGGGCGCGCCGGCCTGCGCGACGATTTCGGCTTCCTGCTCGTGATAGCGCGCATTCAGCACGCTATGCGGAACAGGCTCTTTCCGGTCGCCAAGCTCCGAGAGGTAAGCGGCCTGGGCTTCCATCTTGGTTTTGAGCTCGGTTTCCTTTTCCTTCAGATCGGCGGCGCGCTCGCGCAGGGTTTTGGCGAGGTCCTTGTAGAATTTCTTGTCGCTTAAGAGCTTTGAGAGATATTCAGATTTTTCAATGGAGACCGTGCCCACCAGAACCGGCTGGCCGCGCTTGACGCAATCGGCGATCTCAAGCGCGATGGCTTTATATTTTTCCTCCGCCGTCATGTAGAGCTCGTCATCCATATCGATGCGGGCGATCGGCTTGTTGGTCGGAACCTCGTTGACGTTGAGTTTGTAGATGTCGGCGAATTCGGCCTCTTCGGTGAGGGCCGTGCCGGTCATGCCGGCGAGTTTTTCGTACAGGCGGAAATAATTCTGGAATGTGATCGAGGCGAGGGTCTGGTTTTCCGGCTGGATCTGAACTTTTTCTTTCGCTTCAGTCGCCTGATGCAGGCCATCGGACCAGCGCCGGCCTTCCATCATGCGGCCGGTGAACTCATCGATGATCGTCACCTTATCATTGCGGACGATGTAATCCTTGTCGCGCTGGAAAATCATATGCGCTTTCAGCGCCTGATTGACGTGGTGAACGATGGAGATGTTGACGGAATCATAAAGATTGTCGCCCTGAAGCAGCCCCGCTT
>JAUIEG010000121.1 GCA_030428745.1 Alphaproteobacteria bacterium | reverse complement strand
GAAAATTTCGATCTCATCGGAAACGAATCATCCGTCGACCTTGAGGAAATGTTTTCATCCGGCCAGCGAGCCGAAACGAATGAGAAATCCGCCGTCTAAAACGCAGAATGTTCCGTCGAGAGCGACTTAAATTTTATTCATGACGCGCCTGTCATGACGTCTACGTCATGACCAAGGCTTAACTAACAACCCGCGCGAACAATCTTAATTACTCCTTGCACGGCGCAATTAAATGCGCCGAACCCAAACTGACAAAGGAGGCAATTATGTTACGCAAGCTCATCCTTGGCGCATCTGCGCTCGCAATGGCGCCGCTGGCCGCGCACGCTCAGGAAACCATGGCGCCGGAAGCAGATATTTCCACGAAGGCGGCCACGGCGATCATCGACGCAACCCAAGTTGAAACGCGCGATGAAGCCAAACTATATGCGGAATCCGAATTTCTTCAGGCCGACCAGAATGATGACGGCAAACTCGACCAGTCCGAATTCGTAGCCTACGCCGCGGCGCGCGCGCCGTTAAACGATCCCGCGCTCAGCATTCCTGACGAAGTGATGGAAACCGAAAAGGCGACGCCGCCGGCCACCGCCAGCATGGAGGCGAGCGTCGAGGAACCGGCGACCGCCGAAGAACAATTCGCCGAAATCAGCAAGGGCGACGAAGCGATTTCTCACGACGAGCTTGTGGAGACGCGCGTCGCGCAGTTCGACGAAGCCGACCAGAACGACGATGAAGCGCTTGACGAAACCGAGCGCATGCAATTTGCGGCGCTGACGAAACTCAAAGCGCCCAAAAGCATCCTCTAACGCCATGGAAAGAGCCCGCCGCCTCACAGCGGCGGGCCTTTTTGTTTAAAACTCCCCGCGCAGGGTGAGCTTGATGTTCCGGCCAGGAAGCGGCGCCACATCCTTAAGGAAAGATGTCGCAAGCCGCGCCTCTTCGTTGGTGACGTTATCGGCGCGAAGCTGGACTGACAGACCATGATCCTCGCCGCCCGGCCGCCAGGTCGCGGCCAGATTGACGAGCGTATAACCGTCCGTCGGGAGTTCGTAATTGGCGATGCGGTCCTGCTCGGCGGCGATTTCCACTTCGCCGCGAAGATCGATATGAGAGGACCTCGCCTCAAGACCGAGAACGGTTCTTAGCGGCGGAATGCGCGGCACGTCGCCGCTATTTTTGAATTTCGCACGGACATAGTCGAGTTGCGCCCGAGCAGAGACATCGAAGCCGCCTGTGGAGAACAGATCGGCGTCCGCCTGCGCTTCAAAGCCTTTGAACACAGCATCATGGGCCACGAATTCGAACACCGGCAATTCGTCTTCCTCAGCGCCATTCGGGATAAGCGCAACGAAATCCTTATAGTCGGTGTAAAAGCCGTTCACCGTGAAACCAATGGGGCCATATTCGCCATGCAGCGTCGTTTCAACGCCGCGCGCCGTTTCCTTGCCCAGGGTAGGGTCGCCGACTTCATAGGCATTCGTGGCGAGGTGCGGACCGTCGGAGAACAACTCTTCCGGCGCCGGCGCACGTTCAGTGCGTAAGAGATTCACACCAAGGAAGAGATTTTCATTGGGCTCAACGCCAAGGCCTGCGGAAACGCTATAGGCGTCAAAAGAACGGCTGAGCGAGACGCTCTCGGCCTCTGTGTCGGTGTGCTCATAACGGCCCGCGACCTGAGCGTGCCAGTTTTCGGTTTCATATTCGCGCACAGTAAAGACGCCGAACTGGTCGGTGATGTTGGGCGGTGTAAAGGCCTCGTCGCCGATGGCTTCGAAATTACGGTGCTTGTACTGGAAGCCTGTCGCGCCGCGAAAATTGCCGAATTCCTTTTCCAGAAACTCGATGCGGCCTTCATAGCCCTTATTGTTGAAGGTCGTTCCCACATCAGCGCCTTCCAGCTCCTGATGGGTGTAGTCCGCATAACCGAAGCGGATCTTGGTCGTGTCGATGAAAAGGAACGGCTTGTTGAGCTCGCCCATGAGGTCATAGCGTTCCTGTTCGAGGTCGATATTCACCGACTCTTCGCCATGATCTTCCTCTTCGTGATCGTGATCTTCTTCGCCTTCCTCTTCTTCGTGATGGTGATGATGGCCGGGCACACCATAGAGCGAACGGGAAATCTTGGCGGAAACGCCAATAAAGCCATCAGGGAAGATTATGGAGCCGCCGACCGCGCCGCCCTTTGCGGTGATGGCTGTGTTCGGCACGGTTCCGAAGGCTTCTTCCTCTTCTTCATGCTCATGGTCATGATCTTCGTCGTCTTCGTGTTCTGCTTCCTCGGCTTCTTCAGCCGCGCGGAATCGCTCCGACTCCGCAAAGCCCGGAATTTCGTAATCGTCATTGTCGCGGTAATAGCCTTCGCCGTGAAATACGAAGCTTGTATCACCGCTCCTGCCGAGCAGCGCATCGAAGCCCCCCGCAGCTTCAACGCCGTCATTGACTGAGGAAAGGCTGGTGCGCAGCGCGCCGTCAATTCCGTCTTCCGGCACTTCATTGGGAATGCGCCCGTCAAAGACGTTGACGACGCCGCCCGCCGCGGAGCTGCCGTAATAGAGTGACGCCGGTCCGCGCACGATCTCGATCCGCTGCGCCATTGCGGGATCCACAGCAACAGCGTGATCGTCACTCACGGTGGAGGCGTCGATCGATCCAATGCCGGCGTCAAGGACGCTGACGCGATCCCCGCCAAGGCCGCGAATGATCGGCCGGCTCGCCGCAGGTCCGAAAAATGATGAGGAAACGCCAGGCTGCTGACGTAGCAGCTCGCCGAGCGAGGCCTCTCCTCGCGAGGCGAGGTCTTCCGCAGTCAAAACCTCAGCGGCGATGATCGATTCATGTTCAGGGTGGGCGATCGGCGTGCCGGTGACGATGATTTCATCATCGGGGTGGCCATGTTCTTCGTCCTGCGCCAACGCAAAATGCGGCGCGTAAAGTCCAAGCGCCGCGGCGCCGGACAACAACAGTTTCTTTTTCACGGGTGGAATTCCTTCAAGCTCTATACGCCTCACGCATTCAAACGCGAGGCTGACAATCAAGACGCAACAATTTCGGATTGTCTAAAAGCTTGGGGGGCCGCGGGGTTGAGCCGCACGAACGGCAATGGCGGCGCGTTCAGTCTGCGCGACTTGTGCGCCTGCACGCCAGACGGCGACAATGACGATTAACGCAAACGCCGCGTTGGTGATGGCTTTCTCGCCGCTATGGGTGACATGGGAGAGAACACAAACCTGTCCGTCATGGTCGTGCGGACCGTCGCCATATTTAGAAGCATGGGCGGAGATAATGACTTGAGAGGCAAGAAGCGCGATGACCGCAGCAATCAACGCTGCGCCAGCCCTGGAGCGACAGATTTTCAGAAATCCCGCCTGCATTAAACCCTCAAACCACCGGACTTAACCATCCGATATATGTGATATTTTCACATATCTAGGGAATTGTCCATTATTCTTCAAGCGCTTCACCGCCTGGCTGCGGCGTCCCGTCGCTGTCATCCTCCACGGCCGGAATGGCGTAGCCGCCCGAAAGCCAGCGATGGAGGTCCACATCGGCGCAGCGTTTGGAGCAAAATGGGACATACTCCTGAACCGCTGGTCCATTGCAGATCGGACATGGCGGCGCAGCGCGCCCCCCATTATCATTGCTCGGTGAGGTCAAAACTCCGGTCTCCGGTTTTGTCTTCAGTGACAATGTCAAAGCGCGGCCCATAGCGTTCCGTCAACCGCACCCGCCATTTTTCCTTTTCGCTGATATAGTCCTCAAGAGCGGAACCTGCCGAAAGCCGAAAACGCGCAGCAGGCGCAGAGCGCATACGCCGTTCCAGCGCAGCGACTGCCATTTTTGCAGCGCTCTCCAGTGTGAAACACCGCCCGGCGACCGGCGCCGCCGCGTCTTCTTCTGTGAAACGGTCAAGCAGGGATAGCGCCAGATGCGGCGCAGTAAAGCTGTAGAGACCCGAACGCGAAAAGCTCCCCGCCCCGGCGCCATCGAGCCGCACAATCATCTTGCGCAAATGCTCCTGAAAGCGTTTACGCCCGGCGTCGCCCGGAATATCCGGAAAATCGATGACGATATGCCCGCCAATATTGCGCAAAGAAATCTGGCGCATCGCCTCCCCGGCGGCGGCGAAGGCGACCTTTTCACGAAGACGCGCCGGCGAAGAGGCGGAAAGCCCGCCGGTGTCGACATCAATCGCCGTCAGCGCCTGCGCCTCGTCGATAATCAGCCGTCCACCGTCCTGCAGGGAAACAATCCGCTCAAATGCAGCGTCAAATTCCTGATCGGCGCCGTGTTTTGCAAACAGCGAGACAAGATGACTTTCATGGTGAGCGTTTTCAAAACCCGCCGCCTGAAGCGCACGCAGGGCGGCCCCCTCATCGACCACAATCTCATCAGCCGCGTCGCCAATGGTTTGCGCGGCTTCGACAACAGCATCCTCAAAAGGCGGCAGGCGGCCCGGCCCGCCCTCTTTCAACGGCCCGATGAAGCGCAGCGCGGCGCCCTTTGACTGACGTGGAGGGGCCTTGATCTCAACTTCGATCAGGGCGCCGTCAATGCAATGCTCTTCGTTCTTTTTCTTCAACGCCAGAAAGGCGTCGCCGCCGTCACCGAGATCAACAAACGCGGCATTAAGCGCTTTGTCGACAGCTTTCACGCGCCCGGCGAAGCGGCGTCCTGTGCGAGGAAAGCTGTCTGACGCTTCCTCACCGCGCGCAGGCCCGAACCAGAATTTCCAGACTTGATCTTCGACCAGCAACGCGGCGCGGGTCTCTGCGACGCCGCACTCGATGACAAGCCGTTTCATGATTTGCGCCACCCCGCGCCAATAAGAAGGTTCGCTGTTTCATAAACCGGCAACCCCACGACATTCGGATGGGAGCCGATGATGGAGGCGATGTGCTTGGCGAACAGGCCCTGAATGGCGTAGCCGCCGGCCTTGCCGTTCCACTCGCCGCTGGCGATATATTCGTCGATCGCTGTCTGATCGAGCCGGCGCACTTTCACGCGTGTTTCAACGACGCGCGCAATGATGTCGCCGCCGGGCTTTGCGACCGCGACGCCGGAAAAAACGCGGTGCGAGCCGCCGGACAAAAGCGCGAGACAGTCACGCGCGGTCTGTTCGTCCTCCGCTTTCGGCAGGATGCGACGGCCGCAGCCGACCACCGTGTCGGAGCCGAGGACAAACGCGTCGGCCCGTGACGCAGCGACCGCCTCCGCCTTGCTTTTGGCGAGACGCAACGCGAGGTCACGCGGCAGCTCACCTTTCAGCTCCGTCTCGTCAATGTCAGCGGGGATAATCTCGTCGGGCGCCATCCCGATCATCTCGAGCAGGGCTTTGCGCCGCGGGCTCGAACTCGCAAGGATCAGCGGCGCCTGGGAACTCACAGGGCTTACTTGAAGCGGTAGGTGATGCGGCCCTTGGTGAGGTCGTATGGCGTCATTTCCACGAGCACCTTATCGCCCGCGAGCACGCGAATGCGGTTCTTGCGCATTTTGCCTGCCGTGTGGGCGATAATTTCGTGATCGTTCTCGAGCTTCACCCGGAAGGTCGCATTCGGAAGGAGCTCTTCCACGGTCCCTTCAAACTCGAGCAGTTCTTCTTTCGCCATTCGCTCCTCAACCAACAACTCGCCCCGGAATCACGCGTCAGCGCGCCGGCAGCGGCGGGAACATGGTTGGCTGCGCGCTGAAAATCAAGGTTTTTTATAGATTTCCGGGAATCGGCGGGCGAGCTTTGCCTTCAATTCGTCCCGGACCCGGCCATAGGCGGCGACGATCGCGTCGCGCCCGCCCCGCTCCTCCGAGGGGTTCTCAATATCCCAGAACTCTATGGCCGCACGGGGCAAGAGCTTGCGCGCCTCCACGGCCGCTTCCGGCGTCAGCGCCACAACGACGTCGAAGTCGGTGAGGTCCACTTCGCTGAGGGTCTTGGGCTCATGGCCGCTCATGGCGACGCCAAGCTGCTCCATGACAATCTCCACAAACGGGTCGAGGCCGCCTTCATAGACGCCGGCGGAATCGACTTTCAGTTGGTCGCCGGCTTCCAGACGCAACAGGGCGGCCGCCATCGGCGAGCGCACGGAGTTCATATTGCAGGCAAAGAGCACTGATTTCGTCATCTCTCGGGGCTCTCCGCCTAGCGCATGTGGAAACTGCAGATCAGGGTGAACAAGCGCCGCCCCGTATTATCGTCGACTTCGATTTTATCCTTCAGCCGTTCGGTCAAGATTTCTGCGCCTTCATTGTGCATGGCGCGACGCGCCATATCGATGGTTTCAATTTGCGCGGGCGCCGCATTGCGGATCGCGTCGTAGTAACTCTCACACAACATGAAATAGTCTTTGATGATCTTGCGGAACGGCGTCATGGACAGATGCACTTGGCCCAACGCCTCTCCGCCTTCAAGGCGGACGTCAAAGACAAGCCGCCTTTCGACGTTCGAGAGATATAGCTCGAACGGTCCGCCTTCAACGCCGACAGGACGGAAGTAATTTTCCTCCAGAAGATCGTAAATTGCGACTTTGCGTTCGTGCTCAATATCGGCAGTTGCAGGCGCAAGGGAGCGCTCGTCAAGCTCGATCTTGACGATGTGAAAATTCTCCCCGCCGTTCTCCGCTTCGGCCATGTCTCTCCCGAATCGCTGCCCCCCTTCTTAGCCGCCGGAGCGGGCGGCGTCACGGGCGCTCTTCCATGAACGCGATTTCATCCGGAACAAATCGAATCGCGTCATGTTTTCTTAATCCCGTCACCATAAAGGGCCCGGCATGGACCGCAGATTTCTTTCCAGCGCGGCAGCGCTGCTTGCTATCACTGGCGCATCCGCCGCCGCCGAGGAGGCAGACGCGATGCCCGACATCGCCGCCGCCATGCTCGACGCGGCCGCAAAAAGCGGCGACCCGGCGGAGATCGCCGCCGTGGCGAAAGCGGTGAAGGCCGTCTTCCCCGACTATGCTGAGGCCATCGACGCCTCGGCGGAGACCCGCATCGCCGAACTCGCCCCGGCCGAAGCCTCCAGCGAGGCCCCCGCCGAAGAAAAGGCTGAGGGTGCGTCCACAGGCGGCCTCCTCGCCCTCGAACCCTGGGATGGTAAAATCAGCGCGTCGGGCCTTCTGTCCACGGGCAATTCGGAAAACGCCGCCGTAGGCGTCGCCGTTGACGCCGCGCGCGCAGACGGCGATTTCAAACACAATATCAAAGCTTTTTTCGATCTTGGCGAGTCGAACAACGTCACCAACCAGAAACGCTGGGGCGCCTCCTACAAGCTCGATTATAATTTCACGGACCACACCTACGCCTATGGCCGCGTCTCCTATGTGGAAGATGAATTCTCCGGCTTTGACTATCGCCTCTTCACCGGCGCCGGCCTCGGTCATTATTTCCTGAAATCGGAAGAACTCTCCTGGAAGGTCGAAGGCGGCCCCGGCTATCGCTATTCTCCTATCGAT
>JAUIEG010000120.1 GCA_030428745.1 Alphaproteobacteria bacterium | reverse complement strand
TCAAGCGCCATCGGCAAGACCGACAAGGCGGGCGTCGCGGATGTGATCATCGAGGCTGCTGTCTCCACGATCATGGATTGCGAAGATTCCGTCGCAGCGGTCGACGCCGAAGACAAGATCAATGTCTACCGCAACTGGCTTGGCCTCATGAAAGGCGACCTTGAAGACACCTTCGAGAAAAACGGCAAGCCCATGACGCGAAAACTCAATCCAGACCGCGACTATGTCGCGCCGAATGGTAAGGCGTTCTCGCTGCATGGGCGCTCCATGATGCTGGTCCGCAATGTCGGCCATCACATGTATACCGACGTCATCCGCGACGCGAATGGCGAAGAGATTCCTGAAACCATCATGGACGCCGCAGTGACGTCGCTCATTGCGCTTCACGACTTGAAGAACACGCAAGTAAATTCGCGCGCTGGCTCCGTCTATATCGTCAAACCGAAATTGCACGGCCCGGAAGAAGTCGCCTTCGCATCCGAGCTTTTCGCCCGCGTCGAAGACATGCTCGGCATGGAGAAAAACACGCTGAAAATTGGCGTCATGGACGAGGAAAAACGCACCTCCGCCAATCTTGGCGCCTGTATCCACGCCGTGCGCGAGCGTCTTGTTTTCATCAATACCGGCTTCCTCGATCGCACTGGCGATGAAATCCACACGATCATGCAAGGCGGGCCCATTATCCGCAAAAACGAGGTCAAAAACTCGGCCTGGATCGCAGCTTACGAGGCGCGCAATGTGGGCATCGGCCTCGCCTGCGGTCTTGCCGGCAAGGCGCAGATCGGCAAGGGCATGTGGGCGGCGCCCGACATGATGGCGGCGATGCTCGAGCAGAAAATCGGTCACCCGAAAGCCGGCGCCACCACCGCCTGGACGCCCTCGCCCACCGCCGCGGCGCTCCACGCCATGCATTATCACGAGATTGATGTTTTCAAACGACAGGAAGAACTCAAAGGCCAAGCCACCGGCGATCTCGACAAGCTGTTAACGCCGCCATTCGCTGATGGCCTCAATTTCTCCGAAGACGAAGTCCGCGAAGAGCTCGACAACAACGCGCAGGGCATTCTCGGTTACGTTGTGCGCTGGGTCGATCACGGCGTCGGCTGTTCGAAAGTGCCGGACATTCACGATGTGGGCCTGATGGAAGACCGCGCGACCTTGCGCATCTCTTCGCAGCATATCGCTAACTGGCTGATGCACGGACTTCTCACCGAGGATCAGGTCATGGAAGCCATGAAGCGCATGGCCGCCGTGGTCGATAAACAAAACGCAGGCGACCCCGCCTATACCCCGATGGCGCCGGGTTTCGATGGCCCGGCGTTCAAGGCGGCCTGCGATCTCGTTTTCAAAGGCGCGGAGCAGCCGAATGGGTATACGGAGTTTTTGCTGACCAAATGGCGGAAAGAGGCGAAGAAGACCGGTAACTAGGGCCGTCATCCCGTGCGCTGCGCGGCATGACATGACGCGCTGCTGACACGGGATCGCTCGCCAATAGCCGATCCCGGAATAGCGAAGCAGCATTTCATGCTGCATCGCATCCGGGATGACGTAGTGTTTGTTTCACCGATCCGAAAAACCAAACGGCGCAATCGTCCGGCGGTAATCGTCAGGCAGGACCTGCCGTCCGATGGGCGGTTCGGCGCGCGCGGCGCATTCGATCCGGTGACAGAGCTTGCAGGCAACGCCGATAGGCGTCGGCTTTACTTCTTTAACATCCGTTCCCTGAGTGTAGATCAGACGATGCGCGTGTTTCGCGGCGCAGCCGAGCGCGACCGCGCGCTCAATGCGGGGCGCGCCATAGGCGCCGCCGCCCGCTGTCACCGTGCGAACGATGGTGAAGAACTTTTCGCCGTCGGGAAGCTCCACCCACTCAGTGACGATCTCGCGCGGCGTTCGGAACGCCTGATGCAAGGACCATAGAGGACACGACCCGCCATGGCGGGCGAAGGGGAACCCGGCGCCGTCAAGCCGCTTCGAGACATTGCCCGCCGCATCGACGCGGATGAAGAAAAACGGCACGCCTTCCTGCCCCGGCTGTTGCAGGGTCGTCAATCGATGCGCGACCTGTTCGAAACTGGCGCCGAATTGCCGCGACAAGGCTTCGATATCGTATTTTCGCGATTCCGACGCTTTGACGAAGGCGCGATAAGGCATCATCAACGCCCCGGCGGCGTAATTCGCCAGGGCCCGGCGGCCGAGGCGCTCGCTGTTCTCCGAGGTGAACCCGCCTTCCGCCAACGCTTCGTCAATCGTCTCGCGCATATCAAGATAAGCGATCTGCAGCGCCAGTTGAAAATTCTGGCTGGCGCGGTCGAGCGTTTCGTCAAGCACGATCTCACTGCGATGACGGTCGAGCCGGCGCACGGCGCCCATCATGATATCGGGGGGCAACCGTCTAACGCCGAGCTTATGCTTTTCCTTGAAATAGCCCGCGAAACTGTCAGCGCCGCCAATTTCGGCGGCGATCCGCTCCGCATGATCGTCAAGCGAGGGAAAGGAATTGCGCCGCGCCGACAAAAACCGCCGCGCCTCGGCAACCGGGTCCGGCGCGTCCTGTCCCTCACCGCCCCCTGGACTGGCGTGATCGGCAAGCGCAAGTTGTCCGTCGCGATAGGCGGTGTACAGACGGATGACCGCTTCAGCGACCGCCGGATAGGAGCGCGAAACATCCTCCACATCCATCGTTGAGAGTTCGAGATCCGTGAACAGGGGGTCGCGCATGACGCCGTCCAGCCGCGCGGCGAATTCTTCGCCGCGATCACCGGCGAGGGTGGCGACATCAAGCTGATAGACTTGCGCGAGTTTCAGAAGCATCTCGGCCGTCATCGGCCGCTGATTGCGCTCCATGAGCGCGATATAGGACGGAGAGACGCCAAGATCCTCGGCCATAACGGCCTGGGTCAGCCCCATCTCCCGCCGGAGACGGCGCAGGCGCGGCCCCATAAATGCTGCGCGATCTTTCGCCATTGGAATTCCTTACATGTCCAGACTTTACATTATTACAGCAAAAATCTGTAAAGTTTGACAATAAGACTTTTTCGCGCCTGCACAAACCCCGCTGAGCCCCCTATTTTCGGAGCCAATGGCGCGAACAGGCCGTATGGCCCGGACCGCTACAGTGAAATTACCTAAGTGAATCAAAGGGAAGCCCCATGACCTATCTGGAGAATCTGAACAACGCGGCCAGCACCATCAAAGGCCAAGACGGCTGGAACGGGATCGACGCCGAATCTGTCGCCCGGATGCGCCTTCAGAACCGCTTCCAGACCGGCCTCGATATCGCGAAATACACCGCAAAGATCATGCGGGAGGACATGGCGGCCTATGATGCCGACCCCGCCAATTACACCCAGTCCCTCGGCTGCTGGCACGGCTTCATCGGCCAGCAGAAGATGATCGCCATCAAGAAACATTTCGGCGAAACGAAAGGCCGCTATCTCTACCTCTCCGGTTGGATGGTCGCGGCGCTGCGTTCCGAATTCGGCCCCCTGCCCGACCAGTCCATGCACGAGAAAACCGCCGTGCCGGCCCTGATCGAGGAGCTCTACACCTTCCTGAAGCAGGCGGATTCGCGTGAGCTTGGCGGTCTCTTCCGCGATCTCGACGCCGCGCGCGAAGCTGGCGATCAGGTCACGGAAAAACAGATCCTCAATCAGATCGATAATTTCCAGACCCATGTCGTGCCGATCATCGCCGACATTGACGCGGGCTTCGGCAACGCAGAGGCGACTTACCTCCTCGCCAAGAAAATGATTGAAGCCGGCGCCTGCGCGCTGCAGATCGAAAATCAGGTCTCGGATGAAAAACAGTGCGGCCACCAGGACGGCAAAGTCACCGTTCCCCATGAAGACTTTCTCGCCAAAATCCGCGCCTGCCGCTACGCCTTCCTTGAGCTCGGCGTCGATGACGGCGTCATCGTTGCGCGCACGGACTCGCTTGGCGCTGGGCTTACGAAACAGATCGCTTTCAGCGCAGAACCCGGCGATCTCGGCGACCAGTACAATGCGTTCCTCGACTGCGAAGAGGTCGCCGCCAATGAAATCAACAATGGCGATGTGGTCATCACGCGCGACGGCAAGCTGATGCGCCCGAAGCGCCTGCGTTCAAACCTTTTCCAGTTCAAGAAAGGCACAGGCGAAGACCGCTGCGTTCTTGACTGCATCACGTCGCTTCAACACGGCGCCGACCTTCTCTGGATCGAAACAGAAAAGCCGCATGTGGAGCAGATCGCCGGCATGGTCGACCGCATCCGCGAGGTCATTCCGAACGCCAAGCTCGTCTATAATAACTCGCCGAGCTTCAACTGGACGCTAAACTTCCGCCAGCAGGTGTTCGACGCCTGGGAAGCTGACGGCAAGGACGTGTCGGCCTACAACCGCGAGAAACTGATGAGCGTCGATTATGACGACACGGAGCTCGCACTCGAAGCGGACCGCCGCATTCAGTCCTTCCAGCGCGACGGCTCGAAACGCGCGGGCATCTTCCACCACCTCATCACGCTGCCGACCTATCACACGGCGGCGCTCTCCACCGACAATCTCGCCAAGCGCTATTTCGGCGAGGAAGCCATGCTGGGCTATGTCAAAAACGTCCAGCGTGAAGAAATCCGTCAGGGCGTCGCCTGCGTCAAACACCAGAACATGGCGGGCTCTGATATTGGCGACGATCACAAGGAATATTTCGCGGGCGAAGCAGCGCTAAAAGCGGGCGGTAAAGACAACACAATGAACCAGTTCGCAGCAGCCAGCTAAGTTCTTTTCAGGGAGGGAACGCTCCCGCGATCTGAAGCGCCGCCGGGTTCTCCATCCCGGCGGCGCTTTTGCGTTCATGGCGGCGCAATTCATAAAACCGAGGGCATTTACTTCTTCTGGCGACGGTTTCAGCGCGGAGGACTGGGATAGGCTCTGGCCAACAAAAATCCATTAGTTCAGGAGAAACGGCCTTGAAACTCTACAGCTTCGGCCCGGGCGCCAATTCGCTAAAACCGCTGCTTGCGCTCTACGAAAAAGAGCTCGAATTCGAGAGCGTCTTTTTGAACCCGGCGAAATTTGAACACCATTCGGACTGGTACAAAAAGCTAAACCCTAATGGCCAGGTCCCGGCGTTGGAACACAACGGCAAGGTCATCACGGAATCGACGGTGATCTGCGAATATCTCGAAGACGAATTTCCCGACCAGAATCCGCTCCGCCCCGCCGACAATTTCGAGCGCGCGCAAATGCGCATCTGGACCAAATGGGTCGATGAATATTTCTGCTGGTGCGTCTCGACGATCGGCTGGCACCGGATGGTCGGCAATATGGTGAAGCATCTTTCCGACGAGGAATTCGAGGCTATGGTCGACAAGGTGCCGATCCACGAACAGAAAGTGAAATGGCGCCGGGCGCGCGAAGGCTTTCCGCAGGATCTCCTCGACGAAGAAATGCGCAAGATCGGTCATTCAGTGAAGAAACTCGAAGCGCGCCTGAAGGAGAGCAAATGGCTCGCCTGCGATCAGTACACGCTCGCCGATATCTGCAACTTCGCCATCGCGAACCGCATGGATCAGGGCTTCCCTGAATTCGTGAACGAGAAAGACACGCCTGCGATCCTCGACTGGCTGGGGCGCATTCATGAGCGCCCGGCGGCGAAGAAAATGTTCGCCAACCAGCCGTCGGAATTCAACCGCAAGGAAGACTGACCGCGCGCGCTTACGGCCGGAAGGACAAGGCGCCGCGGCGTTCCGCAAAGCGCCAGCCTTCGGCCGTTTTCTTGAACTTGTCCTGATAGGTCCCGACCAGCGGCGCGCCCTCGCCCTTGATGGGCAAGCCGCCGTCATCGGCGTCCTTGCCTGTGAACAACAGGATGACGCTGAAAGCGCTCGCCTCCGTCTCGCTTGTGACGTCCACCACCACATTGGCGCAGACATGGCGCGAAATGCGCGGCGGGCGCGCGGTAAACGCCTCCATCAACGCCTCTCTGCCGACAATGGGTGCGTCGGGCGCCGTGGGCCGCGTCATCAATCCGTCTTCGGTATAGAGCGCGACAATCGCCTCCCAGTCATGAGCGTCGGTGAGATTGGCGTAGTGATTGATGAGGCGCGTGCAGTCGGCTTCAATCGCGCGGCGCGTTTCTGGGGTCATAACAGTCTAGGCTTCCTCGGTTGGTTTACAATCAAGTATTCGGCAAACCCAACCAAATTCCGGCTTCGTATTCATCTGCCTGTGTCGACATTTGCCGATCCACTATATCACGCATTTCTTTGCGTGCTGTGTCCTTAAAACGTTTGTCGATATTTCGTAGATTACTCTTGCAGTAAGCAAAAAACCCTTTCTCTAATTCCAAAACATCTCCAACGTTCATGACGTATCGTCTTTCAGCGAGACCTCTTTGCCGTAAGTTCTCCGCCCAAGGCACACGCACTATTTCACCAACTCTGCAAATAAAATACCGCCGGTCTAGCATTAGACAAATTCTCAAATAAAATAATTGCTGTTCATCTAAGCGGTCAACTGAATAACTTCCCCTAAAACGGCGAGAAACTAATTTTAAAACAGCACCACTCGCGAAGATTGCGTGAATTGCAAGTAAGGCCACCCCCACCGAAAAAAGTGCAATACTCCCACCTCGAAACCAGTCATTTGAGTCCGTACGGAACAGAAAGAATGCTATCGAACCAGTGATGAACAACGCGACTGAGACTTTCAAGGATTGCAAAGCGTCTTTGAAAAGACGGTAGGCAGTTTGCTCACTAGGCATAATGTAAATAGCTCAATTGAAGTTAAATGTAACTGCAGAACTCTCCAAGTCTGTTTACCCCCATATTTGACAGAATGCGAGATGTCACTTGAAGCAGAAATACAGCAAGATCACTAATTCATAGGCAACGTCGCCGTCAGTGCGATGGCAAGCGGCACACTACACACCCACCGCAAACGGATCGCCCGCCGTCGCATAATGCGCCATGGCCATCGTCGTAAGCTGCGCATTGACGCGGATGCAGCTCGGGAAGACGCTGGCGTCCGTCACCAGCACATTCTCCGTCCCATGAACGCGGCAATCGAGATCGACGACGCCTTTTTCCGGATCGGCGTTGCGGCCATTGCCGCCATGGGGATGCGAGCTCGACAGGGTGACGTCATCGGCCTCCCGGATGACGCGGTCGAAAAACCCGTCAATGTCATCGCCCGGCTTTAGCGCCAGCCCGCGCGCCACGGCGGGATAGACCTCCTCGGCGCCGGCAGCGAAATGCACTTTTGACAGGGCGCTGAGCGCGCGGCGCAGAAGCGGCAGCTCCACATCGTCGCGCAGTTTGAACCGCAAGCGCCCGCCCTTCAGCCGCCCCTGACGGTCGGCGGGAACCAGCACGCCGGCTGAGGCCATGCGGTTATAGTTGCGCATGCGCTGCGCATGATCGCCGAACCAGCCGGGCATCAGGGTCGACATGCTCATGGGCGGCTGGAAATGCGATTCCAACAGAAAATCACCGCGATCCACATAGGTGGTCATCTGATCTTCGTCCCAGGCGCGCATCGGC
>JAUIEG010000119.1 GCA_030428745.1 Alphaproteobacteria bacterium | reverse complement strand
ACGTCTCAAGGCGTGGGAGAGTAAGTCGCCGCCAGGCCTGCCAAGATGATTTTGACCCTTCTGAATAATATCAAACGCCTGAGGCTCTTGCCCGGGCGTTTTTTGTTGCCTGCATAGCGGGTCGCCAAGTCAAAACTTATGAGTTATTCAGCCGAAGGGTTATCGCGCCAGGTGACGGGCCCCATAGGCGCCGCCGGCGGGCGCAAGGGAAAAGGCGTTGCAGCCTGGGCAGCAGAGAGGGGCCTCGCGACTTTCATGTCTATCGCCTATCGCCCTGAGGTTGACGGACTGCGCGCGATCGCGGTCGGCGCGGTCCTAATTTACCACGCCGGCTTTTCCGTTTCCGGCCAGAATCCCTTGCCGGGCGGGTTTCTCGGCGTCGACATATTCTTCGTCATCTCCGGTTATCTGATTTCCTCGATCATTTTGCGTGAGCTTTCCGCAGGATCATTTCGTCTGCTCGATTTCTATCACCGGCGGGCGCGGCGCATCCTTCCTGCGCTGTTCGCCATTTTGCTGGCCAGTCTTATCTGCGGCTGGTTTTTGCTGACCCCTAGCGCGCTGGAGAGTTTTTCCGGATCGGCGCTCTCGGCGCTTTTTTTCGGCGCGAATTTCTGGTTCCTGTCCGAAGACAGCTATTGGGCGGCGCCGGGCGCGCTGAAGCCTTTGCTCCATACATGGACACTCGCTGTTGAAGAGCAATTCTACATTTTTTTTCCGCTGTTGCTCATGGCGATGTGGCGCGCCGGCAGGAACAAAATCCTGCATGTCTTTTTGCTGCTCTTCGCGGCGTCGCTGATTCTGTCTGCCATAGGGGCCCGAAATTTTCCGGACGCCAATTTTTTCCTGCTGCCGACACGCGCATGGGAATTGCTTGCGGGCGCCTTGCTCGCCTGGCTGGAGATGACCCGCGGGCGGACGGCGCCCAAGGGCTGGCGAAAAGCGCTGCCGGCGGCCGGGCTGATTTTGGTGCTTGTCTCGTTTTTCCTGTTCACTGAAAAAACGCCTCATCCGTCCTTTCTCACCGTCGCGCCTGTTCTTGGCGTCTGCCTTGTCATCTGGTTTGCAAAACAGGGGGATATTGCGACGGCTTTATTGAGCAGCAAACCATTCGTCGCCGTCGGGTTGATTTCTTACTCCCACTATCTCTGGCACTATCCGGCTTTTGCATATACCCAAATCAAATTCGGCGCATTGTCGAATGCCGGCGCCCTGTTCTTGTTGGTGATCGTCTTCGGGGTTTCCGTTCTTTCGTATTTTTTTGTGGAGCAACCGCTCCGAAACAGAAAAGTCATAAGCACACGGATTTTTGCCCCCGGGATTGCGGCCGCATTCGCCCTTCTGGCGGTCTCCAGCAGCGCCTTATACCTGACCGACGGCTATGCGGCGCGTTATGGCGAGTTTGCCGCAATATTCACCGAATCAGGCGCGGAAGACATGGCGCAGGATCTGGACAATTGCGAAGGCGCGGCATGTTCAACGGACAATACCGAGGTCAACAGGGGCATTATCGTCATCGGCGACAGCCACGCCGGGGTGATAAAACACGCCGTCGCCGAAATGGCGAAAAAATATCAATCCGGCTTTCGCGCGCGCAATCTCGGAAGCTGCGTTCATGTGGATGTCGAACACGTCAATTTCGGCGAATGCGACGCATACCGTGCTGACACGAGCAAGCTTGTCGAGGAAGCGGACCCGTCGATCATTGTCTACGCTGTTCATTGGCGGAAATATCAGGATAGCACGAGACAGGTGAAATATGCCGGCACCGTTACGCCCTATGAGGGAGAAACGCTGGCGCAGGCCTATGCCAAGACGTTCGGCCGCTGGCTAGAGCAGGGGCATCGGCTGGTTCTGATCGCGCCCGGAATCGAATCGGAAACCCATATTCAAGAAAAGGTCAAAGCTCTCCTCGATAAAACGCCGCATGCGCAGCAAGAGCTGTTCATGAATAACCTGAAGCTCGAAGTCGATTTTGACGCGCAGGTCGAACGCGCTTCTCATGAACGTGAAATGATGGACGTGTTTTCCACGATGGAGGGCGTCATCGTTGTCGATCCGTTGGAGCTTTTTTGCGATAAGCCGAAAAAGACCTGCGCCCTGAATGACGGGAGCACGCTGTTTATCCGCGACTATACGCATTATTCAAAGCCGGGCGCTGCGCTCATAATCGCCGACGCTGAAAAGAAAATGTTGAAAAAGGGCTGGCTCAAACCGGTCCGGCGCAGTGGCAAAGTGACTGGAGAATGACGCGGGACGGGAACGCGCCACCACGCGGGGTAAGGAGAAACAAGGGACTTAAAGACGCGCACCATGATAGAATCGCCAATGGACAAGGCGGGCGCTGCGTCGCCGCAACATCCTGGGCCTAAGGCTTGGTTCCTCTTGTCGGAGGGCCTTGTGGGCGGAGTTTGTTGATGCTGCAGACTGCGCTAAGGTCATGAGGAAAGAAACGAACCTGCGGTGCGACGGCGCACGCTGTAAACTGTTTAGATAAAGGGCCTATATGCGGAGCAGAATGCTGAGTGTATTGACCGCGGCCATGCTGGCCGCTGCCTGTTCACGATCGCCGGCCCCGGCCGAAAACGCGGCCGACGCGCGGACAGCGGTCGAGGCTGACGACGATCTCAATCTTGATGTCTGGCTCGAGCGGATGGAGGTTGGCAGCCGCGAGCTTTACTCCGCCCGCGAAGCGGTTGTCGCCGCCTTATCGCTGGAAGATGGCGATGTTATCGCGGACATTGGCGCCGGAACCGGGCTTTATACGCTTTTGTTTGCGGACGCCGTTGGCGCACATGGCCGGGTCTACGCGGAAGACATCGAGCCTTTATTCCTCGATCTCATCAACCGGCGAGCGGAAGATTCAGGTCTTGAGAATATCACCGCCGTTCTGGGCCGAGAAAATGATGTGACCCTTCCGGCGAATTCAGCCGACATAGTCTTTATCGCCGATACCTATCATTATTTCGGCGACCGGGAGGCTGTTATGAAGTCGGTCCTGAACGCGCTGAAGCCCGAGGGATCGCTTATAATTGTGGACTACGATCTGAAGCCCGGCGAGCCACGGCCGGAAGACAAGGTTCATGTGCGATTCGGGCGCGCGGGCGTCATCTCGGAAATCGAATATGTCGGCTTTACACTTGCCGAGGAAAAAGCGGTTGCTGGGCTTGAAGAAAACTACTTTCTGCGATTCGTGAAAGCAGATGAGTGAAGTGACGAGTGAGAGCAGCCGGAAAGGGCTGAACCGCTTCCTTTTCTGGCTTTACGAAGGCTACGGAACAGCGCCTTATTTTTTCCGCTGGGCGTTCTTAATCTTCGATCTACTGACAATTTGTTATTTCCTCTGGGCGCCGTTTGAAGCGCGGGGAAAAACACACGTCGCCATCGATTTCGCAATTGGCGCCGTCATCGCGGCAGACCTCGCAGCAAGATTTTATATCGCCCGTCATAAAAGCCGTTTCCTGTTGAATTGGCTGAATTGGACTGACCTGGTTGTGGTCATCACCATGCTGGCGCCGTTGCTGGTCTCGAATTTCGCATTCCTGCGTATTTTGCGGGCGGTGAGAGCAGTACGCGCTTTCACGTTTATTCGCCGCATCAAAATCCTGACGCCGTTTTTCCAGCGTCATTCGCGCATCATCGACAAGGTTACAAATCTTATCGTTTTCGTTTTCGTCATGGCTGCCATGGTTTATGCAACGCAGGTCGGCGTGAATCCGGGCGTTCATACTTATATTGATGCGCTTTATTTTACGATGACAACGCTGACCACAACGGGTTACGGCGATATTTTGATGCAGGGAAAGGCAGGAAAAATACTGTCGATTGTCATCATGGGGCTCGGGCTGACGCTGTTTCTTCAGTTGCTGCGCACACTTGTCGAGCCCGATAACAAGGTGGACTTTGAATGTGCAGATTGCGGCCTGATGCGCCACGACCGCGATGCTGTGCACTGCAGGCATTGCGGGCGGGTCCTCCATATTGAAACTGAAGGTTTTATCTGACGAGCTAGGAGGTTATTCAGCGGGCGAAAAGCGTCGCCATAGTTGTCGGTTTCATGTTGCATGTATTGTTTCAGCCTACGCTTTATAAACCCAATAATCCGGGCCGAACCGGGCTTCGAGTTTGTCGAGCTGTTCTCTTTGTATTTCGCGCACACGCGCCGGAGTGATCGCGTCTTTCAGATCGATCTCTTCAATTTTCAGGCTTGTCTTGTCTTCATAAAGGTGCTCGCCAGCAAGCCGCGCCGTATTGTCATAGGGCCAAAAAAAGGCCTGCCGACTGGAGATATGGTAAATCCCGTCTGGATTTTCGATGCCGTAATTCATCGCCATGAGATCTGAGCCTTGGGCGAGTTGATGGAAGGTCAATTCGTCGAATATGCCCCAATCACTTACCGCGATAATGTCATCCGAATTCCACAACACCGCTTCGCCGACACTGTTATAAAAATCGACGACGCCTTTTTTGCCCTCGACGACGACAGGATTGGCGCCCCAGCTTACGCGATAGACGGGGTGATCCACCATCATGTCGGAAGCAACGATCTTCTCATATTGGCCAGAGCCTTCGAGGTGCACATGGCGCCAGAAGTTGAGGAGCATCGCTTTATGTAAAGGATTGTTAGTGCGCTCGTAGAGCGTTTCCGTTGGGGCCATGCACTCATAGATTGCTCTTTCGAATTTGTTCATGGATTTTCCTCCCGTTCCTTGCCTGCACACTTGCCGGCGCCGCCCTCTCGCTAACTCAGCGTCATCATAATTGCACCGGCCGGACTGCGCTTGACCTATGGCGCAAGCCATTCTGTACAGGTCCGCAGAGTAGGGGGCGCTTCCCGGCGTTTTCAGACGCCGTCAAACCCTATAAGAGAGAGGAAAATGACCAGATAGCCTAGGAGTGGGGCTGAAAGGAATGTCATGAGTAGCAATTCTAAGGCTTTCGAGCACTGGATACGCACATCCTTCGTTGAAATGAACACGGAGCTTGAGGAGGCTTATTTCAAACAGGATCGGAAGGAGACTGTTGAGGGGGTCGGCGACGCTATCAAGGCGAAGATCTGTGATGAGGGGCGCGATTTCGTTGTCCGCCTTCTTGCAGAGGGAAATACTGACGAAGGCTTTGATAGTGCTTTCGACCTTCTCGGCGACCTTGGGCTTTATCTTGGCGCTTTGCGGCGCCATGAACTCACCAATCCGGCGCGAGAAGAGAAGTCACCTTTTCCGGAGGCATCGGCGCTTGGCCTCCATATCGCGGCGTCGGTCGGTATGGCGCCGCGGTTTGCAACGGCTCATCTTGCAACGCGAAACACGGCTGTAAATGGAAGGCAGAAGAGCTTTACGACGCTGAAAGACGAGTTCATCTTCCTTGATTACAATACGCGCGGCATATTTTCCTTTATGCGCTGCGCAGATGCGTTGACGAGGGCTTTACCCTTGGGCGTATCACATCCGGTTACGGAAACGCTGTTGCAGGACGCTGCGAACGCCCTGCGTGATGTCATCAAATACAATGATATTCTATACAAAGAACTCGATACGGACCGATTCTTTTATTCAGTAAGGCCTTATTACAAGCCTTATCGTGTGGGGCGCCACGAATATCGCGGCGCCAATGCGGGCGATTTTTCCGGCATCAATGAAATCGACATGCTGCTTGGCCTCTGTCAGGCAAATGACCCTTATTACGCCCAATTGCTTGTGGATAAGATGCTGTTCATGACGCCGGAGGATCAGGCGAGTTTGCGTGACTGCATGCGCATGCGCAGCCTTCTTGACCAGTTCCTGGACCTTGCACCGCAGTCCGCCAAGGAGCCATGGTTCAAACGCAATGCCAACGCGTTTCTGGAAGTTTGTCGCCTCCACGGCGAGACGGCTACGCAGCACCACAATCAGCTTGTGAAATCATTTATTGAAGAGCCATCTGCGGCGCTTGAGGCTGATAAGCTCGCACAAGTGACGGCGAGCGGTCCGCCCTTGCCGGCGCTTATGCGCGCTCTGGAAACATTGCGCGACATGCGCACCGCCGCCGATCGCGATGATATCCGGACAAGCTACAAAGCGATCGAAGCGCTGAAGTCTTATGTATCAGCTTAGGCTTCGTCCATACCATCGACACGGATTTTGGACGCGAGAGCGGTTTTGATTTTCTCGCGCTGGGCTTCGGTTCGCTCGCGCGCCTCCAGGCGTTCCGCCGCCAGCCGGTCAGCCTTTTGCGACAAGGAGTCGAGGTAAGCGTAGGCGTTCATCAGAGAAGCGGGAGTGGCGTCTTTTCTACTGGTCAGATCGGTCATTTGTTTGCGCACGGCGTTTCGCTCTGCCTCGAGCCGGGTCATTTCATCATTAATGGCGGCAAGTTTATGGCGCTCTTTGTCAAAGCGGATCTGGGCGATCTTTTTCAATTCTTTCAACTGATCAGTTGGCGTGGTCATAGGACTTCGCTTTCTTGCGCATGGAATCGGCGAAGTGAATTGCCGCCGCGACTGCTGCAAAGTGCTCGTGCAGAATTTCATCACCGATATCGATTGTCGCATGGATTGCGCGTGCGGTTGGCGGATCGGAACGAATTGGAACGCCGGACATGGTGGCGATTTCTCTGATCTTGAGGGCGACTTCGTCGGTGCCCTTTGCGACACAGACAGGCGCGCCGCCCGTTTTGCGGTCCCATTTGAGCGCGACGGCGTAGTGCGTCGGGTTGACGATGACGACGTCGGCATCCGGCACATCCTTCATCATCCGGTTGCGGGCGATCGCCTGACCGCGTTCGCGCCGCGATTGTTTCATGGTCGGGTCGCCTTCTTGCTCCTTCATTTCTTTCTTCAGTTCTTCCAACGTCATTTTGAGTTTATGGGTGTGGCGATGACGCGACCAGGGCACATCGACCATCGCAAGAGCAGCGGAAAAAAGAACGATCAGCGCTGTGAAAATCACACCTTCCCGCAGGATCGAAGTCGGCAGACCTTGCGCCGGCAGTCGGGCCTCTATGGGCAACACGGCGAAACGGTGGGCGAAAACAGCGGCAAACATGACGCAGACCGCAAACAGCTTAACAGCGCTCTTGGCGAATTCGCTCAGTCCGTCGGGTCCGAATTTCTTCTTGGCGTTGGCGATAATTGAGAGCCGATTGAATTTCGGCTGGATTTTGGTAGGGGCGAAGGTGATCGCTTGTTGCGCAAATAACGCTGCCAACACCCCTAGAGCTGGAAGCGCGAGAAATGGGAAAAGCGCTTGCAGTCCAAGGCCCGAAAGGGACTGAATGAAAGCGCCGGAATCGGCGGCGAAAGCCTGCGCTGCAAATTGTTCAGGCCTTTCGAGCAAACGCGTCAAACCAAAGGCGAGCGCGGCGGCGGCGCCTGTCGAAGCGGCGGCGAGGGCGATATAAAATCCGATATAGGCGGCGGCAGCGTTCGCCTCCTTGGATTGTGCGACATCACCTTCCCGCCGCGCCTTGTCGATTCGCGACGGGGTTGGATCGTGGCTTTTCTCCTGGCCGCTGTCTTCTTGTTTATCACTCATAACGTCGCCGAGA
>JAUIEG010000118.1 GCA_030428745.1 Alphaproteobacteria bacterium | reverse complement strand
CCAGCCAGCCCCGGAGAGCGCCGGTTCTAACGGCCTTTGAGGCCATAGGCAACGATGGGGCAACGACGGGGCGATGATGGGCCGGCGCCTCCGCCAGCGCTCCTAAAAGTCAGGGACAAAGACGGCGATTTCAAGCCAGAAGGGAGGTTTCAGGAGGCGGCCTTCAGCCCCTTTCGAACGGCCTCGATGGTCTGATCAATCTCGGCCTTGCCCATGGTCAGGATCGGCGCGATGGCGAGATGATCGCCATTGGCGCGGATCGCCACATCGTTCTCATAGGTTTTGAGAAACACCTCGGTTCCCCGCGCGCCTGGCGCGCCGCCGCGCGCTTCCACGGTCACCCCGGCGGCGAGGCCCAGATTGCGAATATCGATGACGTGAGGCTCGCCTTTGAGGGAATGCACCGCGTCCTCAAAATATATGGCGAGCTCTTTCGCGCGATCATAGACGCCCTCCTCCGCGAAAACCTGTTGCGTCGCGAGCGCGGCGGCGGCCGCGAGCGGATGGCCGGAATAAGTGTAGCCATGGAAGAACTCGACCCCCGCCGGCATCGCCTCCATGAAGGTGTCGTAGATTTCCTTGCGCACGATCGCGGCGCCCATAGGCACGGCGCCGTTATTGATGCCCTTCGCCACGGTGACGATGTCGGGCTCAACGCCGAAATAGGTCGCGGCGTTCGACGCGCCCAAGCGCCCGAAGCCCGAGATCACTTCATCGACGATCAACAGGACGCCATGTTTCTTCGTCACTTCGCGAAGGCGTTTCAGATAATTCTTGGGCGGCACGAAAACGCCGCCCGATCCGGCGAAGGGTTCTACGATCACCGCCGCAATGGTCGAGGCGTCATGGAGCGCGATGATCCCTTCGAGCTCGCGCATGAAGGGCTCGACATCGATCTCCGCCTCGCCGCGCGTGAAAGCCTGCGCGCCCATATCATAGGGAAAGCTCAGGTGATCGACGCCGGGCAGAAGACTGCCGAAGAACTTGCGGTTGTTGACCATGCCGCCGACGCTGATGCCGCCGAAGCCGACGCCGTGATAACCGTTGACCCGGCCAATAAGACGGGTGCGCGTCCCCTCGCCTTTCAAGCGCTGATAGGCGATGGCAATCTTCAATGCCGTATCCGCCGCTTCCGAACCTGAATTGACGAAAAAGACATTGTCGAGATCGCCCGGAAACTGCGCCGAAACCACATTCGCCAGTTCAAAGATTTTCGGATGGCCGAAATTAAAGGCGTTGGAATAATCGAGCTCGTCGATCTGCGCCTTCATGGCCTCGGTGATTTTCGGATGCCGGTGACCGAGATTGCAGCACCATAGCCCCGAAAAACTGTCGAGAATTTTCCGTCCGTCGCTGGTGTAATAATAAAACCCCTCGGCGCGTTCATTGATGCGAGGGTTCGCCTTGAACGCCTTGTTGGGTGTGAAGGGCATCCAGTAGGATTGCAGCCAATCATTTTTACCGGCGTTTTTTCCGGTTTGGGTTTCGCTTGCCATTTTTATTTCCGCAGTTCGATCCAGATCGTCTTGAGTTCGGTGTATTTGTCGAGGGCGTGAAGCGAGCGGTCGCGCCCGAAGCCCGACTGTTTGAAACCGCCGAAAGGCGTGGTGATGTCGCTGCCGTCCCAGCAATTGACCCAGACATTGCCGGCGCGCAGCGTTCTTGCGGCGCGATGCGCCTTGTCGATGTCGGATGTCCACACGCCCGCCGCAAGCCCGTAAATCGTGTCATTGCCGATGCGCATTGCATCATCGAAATCATCAAATCCGATGGCCGAGACGACCGGTCCGAAAATTTCTTCCTGGGCGATGGTCATCTTGTTATCGACGCTGTCAAAGATCGTCGGCGCCACATAAAAGCCGCCGCTTTGCCCAAGTGCGCGCTCACCGCCGCAGACAAGTTTTGCGCCTTCAGCCTCGCCCTTGTTGATATAGGAAAGGACCGTGTTCATCTGCGCCTCGTCCACCATGGCGCCGAAAGACGTGTCCGGATCGAGCGGATCGCCGGGCTTCAACTCTTTTGCAATCGCCGCGACTTTTTCGAGAAAATCTTTTTTGATCGAGTTCTGCACAAGAAGCCGCGTCGCCGCCGTGCAGACCTGACCCTGATCGTAAAAGACACCCCAGGCCGCTGCTTGCGCCGCCGCATCGAAGTCAGGGCAGTCCTCCATGACGATTTGCGGGCTCTTGCCGCCGCATTCCAGCGCAACGCGCTTCAAGTTGCTTTGCGCGCCATAGCCCATGATGAGCTTTCCCACCGCTGTCGAGCCGGTAAACACGATGGCGTCCACATCCATGTGGAGGGCCAGCGCCTTGCCTGCTTTTTCACCGAGGCCGGGAACGACATTGAGGACGCCTTCGGGAAGCCCCGCCTCCATCGCAAGCTCCGCCGTGCGCAACATGGTGAGGCTCGCCTGTTCCGCCGGCTTGATGACAATGGAATTGCCAGTCGCGAGCGCCGGCGCGAATTTCCAGGACGCCATCAGGAGCGGGAAGTTCCACGGCACCACGGCACCGACCACACCCATGGGCTCGCGCACGATCATGGAAACGGCGTTGTGGGGCGACGGCCCCAGCTCGTCATTCACCTTGTCGATGGCTTCGGCGTAATAACGGATCGCCTGTGCGACGAGTGGAATATCAGCACGCGTGGTGTTCGCCAGCGGTTTGCCCATATCGAGGGTTTCAAGAAGCGCCAGCTCCTCGGCGTTATCGTCAATTTTCTGTGCGAAGGCGAGCATCACATCACGCTTCGCGCGCGGGGCCATGTTGCGCCAGTGACCGGCCTCAAAACTCGCCCGCGCCGCCGCGACAGCGTCGTCAATGTCGGCCGCGTCGCAGGCGCTAAGCTGTCCAAGCTCGCTGCCGTCAATCGGCGTGAGGCACGCCATGGTCTCGCCGCTCTTAGACGGACGGAAGGCGCCGTTGATAAAAGCGCCGGTTCGGATAGTGACGCGCCCCTTGGCGCGGGCGACGCTCTCAGCAAACGACATAAATTTCTCTCTATGTAATCAACGCAGCTATTTAATGAGACCTGCGGCGCGGCGCTCCGCGTTTTCTTCCTGCCAGGTGAGCATGTTCATTTCGATAAAGAAGAAAGCGACCAGCCACAAGAAGGCGTCCCACGCGTCCCAGGGCTCGCCCAGCATCCCCCAATAGAAAGCGCATACAAAGAGAATGCCGTAAAGGAGGATTTTCGAAGACTTATAAGCAAAGAAGAATTTGGTCCCGAACAGTTTTGAGGACTGAAGATAAACCTCCGCCTCCAGCACTGCGACAATAAGCACCCAGACGGACGCGTTCAGAACATCGGTCCAGACAAGGCGCGAGATCAGGCCTAAATTCTCCGATGTCGCCATCAGATTGGCGTTGGGGTTGATATACGCCCCACTGACAAGCGCAACGCAGTTTTGCGCATCGAGGGGAACATAATCGTCTAGCGCCAGTGCGAAGCTTAAATCGCCGCCAATGAGCGTGCATGGATCGGCGCCGCTGTAAGGTTCAAATCCGAGCGGTATCCAAAGCGTCGCCCAATAACCATAGAGCGCGTATAGAATAATCGCGCCGCAAAGAACGGTGAGGATGTTGATCGTCCATTCAATCCACGCCCTGATGCGATCATCGGGCAGCACGAAGGTTTCGAGTTCCAGCAAAAGCAGCAAGACAAACCAGGCGGCCGTATCGATGGAGTCCGTATAGGCGACAATGATGTCGCTTAGCGCGACGCCGTCTTCATAGGTCGCCGCGCTGCCTGCAAAATTTTCAAAAAAGAAATGGCCGGTGTTCACGGCCAGCGCGGCGTAAACGAGATATTTGAACGTCTGGTAGAGTCTGCCGGTTTTTACGATCATCAGGCGCTCAAAAAGTTACGCCGGTCATGATGACCGGCGCTGTTTATTTTCTCACCAAGCCGTCACGCAAGCTACCTCAGCGGCCAAACTCATAGGTCATCAGCACGCCGAAAGTCCGCGGCCGGCTCGGACCGAAATAATGGGCCGGGATAAAATTGCCGCCTTCCGACACGCCGTCATAATAGAGCTCGTTGGTGACGTTCTCTACATATCCAATCACGCTCCAACCCGCATCCGGCGCGCAAGGTCAGGTCCATATAGGCGTCGTTGACTGAGTATGCCGGCTTTAAAAGCCCGCCATAGGTCTTTGTCTGACCAAATGCCTGCGCCGAGGCCTTGATCGCGCCAGGACCAACCGGATAGCTGAAGTTCAACGAAGCCGACGCGGAGAGTTTCGGCACATAGCCGAGCGATGACCCCTCGCAATCGAGCGTGCCGTCGCACAAAGGCTGGGCGTCGGTAACGTCGGTGTCCGCATAGGCGCCGGCGACGTAAAGATCGAAATATTCGCCAATATCCGTCGTAGTGGACGCCTCGAAGCCCCAGCCCTTCACGTCGCCTACATTGTCGACGAGAATGCCGCCGCCGGTGCCCGGCACGTTAACCTGAAGATCTTTGTACTGATAGTAGTAAACATTGGCGTCGAGTCGGGTCGCCCCGCCAAACAGCTTTCCTTTTACGCCCGCCTCATAAGACCAGACCTTTTCCGGATCGAAGGAATTTGGTGAGGCGTCGGCATTGGTCAGCCCGAGACAACTGGTGTCGAACGGGCCGCAATAAGTGACGCTCGAGGGCGAAATAAAGAAGCTGCCGAAACCGCCGGATTTAAAGCCGCGGGTCGCGCTGGCGAACAGCATCCAGTCGTCGGCCGGGTAATAGCGCGCAATGAAGCGGGGCGTGAACGCATCCCAGCTCTGCTTGTCTTCCAGCGGCTCGGCCGTCGTGAAGCCGACCCCGAAATACGGGCCGAGATCACTCGTCACCGGCGGCGCGCTAATGGCGAATTTCTTGACGTCTTTCGAATAGCGAATGCCAACGCCGATATCGAATTTTTCCGAAAGAGCGAGCGTGGCGTCCACATAGGCCGCCCAGCCATGATAACGGCCGCGCACAGCGTTGCTTTCAACAAGCCCCTCAGGGGTCGGCGTGAAGGCGTAATAATAATAGGCGAAATAGTCCGAGCAGCTATTGATGCCGTAATAGCTCCAGTAGAACTGGCACATCACCTCTTCATCGGCAGCCTGGGTGAAGAGAACGTCGATCTCTTCCTTGTAGTAAGAGGCGCCCGCATACCAGGAAAGCGGACCGTCGGTATCGGAGACAACGCGCACTTCCTGTTCGAAGTATTTGCCTTCCTGATCCTGGGCATAGGCGTTGATGCCGAGCGGCGTGCCGTCGAAATCTTCCGCGTAAACATAGTCATGGTCCTTGAAGCCGGTGAGCGATGTCAGCACGGCGCCGCCAAGATCATAGGTAAGCTGAAGACCAAGGCTCAAAATCTCCGAATCGTCAGCCTCACCAAGCTGCAGATCGCTGTCGATATCGCGCCCGTCCCCGCCAAGCGACACGCCGAAAATATCGACGAGATTGTCCCAACCGGGTCCGCCTTCAGTCGCCCGATAAACCGAGCCCGACTGCTTGCGGTCTTCATATTCGGCAGTAAAGAACGCCTCAAAGGGACCGTCGCTATAGAGCGCCGAGAAACGGCCGGCGTATTTTTCCGGCTCGATCAACGGGTCGTTGTTCGGGTAAGCGGCATTGTCCACATAACCGCCTTCGTGGCCGCCATAGAGGGCGAAACGAACGGCGAAGACATCGGACAGGGGCACATTGAGCGCGGCCTCGCCGAACAGGCGATCGCGCTCTGCGACATCGGCCTCCACATAACCGCTAACCCCGTCAAAACTGGGACGCGCAGTATGTACGGAGATGGCGCCGCCAATGGCGTTGCGGCCGAACAGGAAGCCCTGCGGCCCGCGCAGCACCTCGGCGCGCTCCATGTCGTAAAGGCTCGTCACCACGGCGCCGTTGCGGCCCTGATAGAGACCGTTTTTGAACAGGCCGACCGACGGGTCTCCGCCGGCGCCGAAATCATTGGTCAGAATGCCGCGCATGGACAAGGTGTCGATGAAGCTGTCCGAGGAATTACCGGTGACGCCCGGCGTGAACTTCACAAGGTCTTTGACATCGTCGAGATTGACCTCGCGGGTGAAGTCGCCGCTGAGCGCCGTGATCGCCAGAGGCACATCCTGAATGGACTCATCGCGTTTCTGGGCGGTGACGATGATTTCATCGCCCTGAGCGTAGGCCGGAGCCGCGAGCATTGCCGCCACCGAACAGCCGGTGAGGAGAAACCGTTTCTGGGGAGATAGGCGTTTCATCAAAAGGCCCTTTCGCTGAGCGCCGGGGAGAGGCGCAAAAAGGCGCTATGCGCGCACAAAAACCTCTCAGATTCGTAACGCGAAAGGCAATCGTGAACAACGAGCGAAATCATTTTGCGATCTCGTTTTGCACGATTTTTATGGCGCCGCGGCGAAAATACCACGCTGCACCAGCCTATGGGGCTATTTTATGCTGGAATATCAGCATTTTACGCCAATTTATCCCGGCGCGACGCCCACCCCTCTGAGCTGGCCTCGAGACGATCCGAAAAGCCTTTCGTGATCACAGACTTACCCGGCTGATTCGATTTTGACCCCGGCCGACCGCAGCGCCGCCGCCATGGGATCAAGCGCGGCCCCATAGCGCCGCCAGCGCCCCACCGAGCGGGTATGGGGCTTTTCGCGGACCTGAACAGCGCTCGCTGTCGCCACCGCGGATTTCTGCTCATGGAACGACAGGCACTGATCCTCCCACGGCAGATCGAGATAGCCGATCAGCGCCCGGGCGTGCGGCTCCAGATCGGCGACCGTCGCTTCATAGGAGATATCGAAGAACCGGCCCGGAAAGAGCCGGCGCCAATGCGCCATGAGGTTCAGATAACGCGTGTGATGGCGGCCCATCTCCCCCTGATCGTAGGAGTGATAATAAGCTTCGGCAAAAAGCTGTTTGTAGCTGGCGAAACAGGAATCCATGGGATTGCGCGTCAGATGCACGATCCTGGCGTTAGGCAACGCGGCAAGGATCAACGGGATATGAAGATAGTTGCCGGGAAGCTTGTCCACAAAACGCGGCGCACTCCCCTGCATCACCGCCGAGGCCCGCAAATACTCCTTGCCGAGCGCGGCCGGATCGACCGCCGCCGAGGCGCGGATTGTTTCCGGCGCCCAGCGTTCCGGATTATCGCTTTTCGCCAGCCTGCGGACGGAAAGACCGAATTGTTGAAGCTCGCCAGCGGATTCCACCATGGAGTGACTGGCGATGATGCGTTCAATCAGGGTTGTGCCCGTGCGCGGCTGGCCGACAACAAAGATCGGGGACGGATCGTCATGGCCCGCGCGAGTCTCCGCCGCCCAGTCGGCGTTGAAAGTTTCCTGAAGCGTTGCAAACATCGCTTCCTCAGCGGCTTCGTTATAGTCGAGGGTCGCCCGTTTCGCCTTCGCGCCAGTCTCAAAAGCGTGGAACGCCTCGTTCCACGCTTCACAGTCTTCGTATTCCTTGCCGGCGGCGTAGGCGAGAAAAGCGCGAGAAGCATTGTCCCGCGCCGTCGTCGCCTTTTCCATGAGCGCATCGGCGCGCGCAGGGTTTTCGGCTTTCTTTAATGACGAAAACAGCCAGTCCGCCTGGGCGATGTCGTCATGGCGCGCAA
>JAUIEG010000117.1 GCA_030428745.1 Alphaproteobacteria bacterium | reverse complement strand
GCCACCTTCACAACTTTCAGTTCGATGGTGATGATTCCCGAGCTCGATCTGGGAGTTTTCGTTTCGGTGACGGGCAGCAGGCAAAGCGCGACCGACATCGCTCGCGGTATTTTGGCTGAGCTGATTGACGAACGTGCTAAACCTGCGCCTCAAGGCATTCCGCTTGAGAATCCCGAAGCGTTCACCGGGCGTTATTTGACGTCCCGGCGTTCGCATCGAACAAGCATGAAAATTCTCACCTATTTTGGCGGCCGCTCGGACGTCACGGCGTCCGACCATGACACGCTCCTGGTAAATAGAGACGGAAACGAGGCTGAGTATAGACGCATTGGCGAGCGGTCATTCCAACGGGTGGACGGCGATGCCCTCATTTCGTTTGAAATGGACAGTTCGGGGCGCGCCCTTCGTTACTACAATGACAAAGGGCATGAAGCCATGGAAAGAATGCCGATAGACAGCAGCAGTTTTGCGCTGAAATTGGTGTTCTGTTTGGCTGTGTTCGCGTCGCTGGCGCAGTTGATTTTTTCTTTTGCTAGACGGGCTTTGTCGCTGCCACGCAAAGGTTCGGGAAACAATATTGAGCTGGTTGCGACGCTCACATCCATTGTTTCGATCTCGTCAGTGTCTCTTTTCTTCTGGGTGATTCATGATATCGCGGGCGCGGGCAACGCCATCTTGTATATATGGCCGACAGTTTCGGCGCTTTTCCTGCGGGCGTGCATATTGCTCCTGATCGGACTGTTGCTGGCCTTGGCCTTCTGCGTGGCTGCATCCTTTGTAAAGACGCTGCGTCCGGCGCTGCAAGCCTGGCTGATCGCTTTATATTTCAGTGTACAGAGCTGTTTGGTTTTCTTTTGGGGCGCTTGGAATCTTGTGGGGGTTCAGGCTTAGCAAAATTAACAAGTAAGCCGGGTTTGTGCGCCCGGCCAGTTAGTGGCGATCGTAGTGGGATAGAGCAGGCGACATGCACAAAGATTCTGGCTCGCCAGCGGCCGCATATAAATGAGAGTGAACGAGAATGACGATTATGAATGCGAAGGCTTCCTATGCCGCTTCGGCGATTAAGACGCCATTGCTCATCTATTTTGGCGATGCGCCTTCATATGATTACGCCAAAACAGGGTTGGGGCTTATTCAGTGGAGGCGAGGCGACTGTTTGGGACAGCTTCGCTTGCCGGGATGCGATGTCGACGGCGGTCTTGAAGATCTTTCTATTGAAGCTGCTGTTGCGGCGGGCGCTAAGTCCTTAGTGATCGGCGTCGCGAATACGGGCGGCGTCATTCCGGACGTCTGGATTGACGATTTGGCCAATGCGGCCCGAGCCGGGCTGGATGTTGTCTCGGGCATGCATATGCGTCTTGGGGATTTGCCTGTAGTCGCCGCCGCCGCAGAACAGTCTGGCGCGCGCCTTATTGACATTCGCACGCCGCCAAAGTCCCTGCCGGTCGGAACCGGCCGCAAACGTACGGGACGTAGATTGCTCGCCGTGGGCAGTGATTGTGCTGTGGGCAAAAAATACACTGCCTTGGCCATCGAAAAGGAGATGTGCCAACGGGGCATGAAGGCCACGTTTCGCGCTACCGGCCAAACGGGGATCATGATTGCGGGCCAAGGCATTCCGCTTGATAGCGTCGTTTCGGATTTTTTATCCGGCGCCGCGGAACTGATCTCCCCTGACGCCGAGCCGGATCATTGGGATGTCATCGAAGGACAGGGCTCGCTTATTCACCCAAGCTTTGCGGCCGTAAGTTTGGGATTGTTGCATGGCTCTCAACCGGATGCGCTTGTTCTTTGTCATGAAGTTGGGCGCACGCATTGCATTGATCTTGAACCTGAGGGGGAATACTCCATTCCGCCGTTACAATCGGTCATGGATTTGAATATTTTGCTGGCCCGGCGCGTCAATCCGGCGGCGCGTTTTGTCGGCGTGTCGCTTAACACAAGCGCGCTGACGAAGGCGGAACGAGCCCGGACCTATGAAGTCTGCGTCGAACAGTATGGATTGCCGGTTATTGATCCACTGATCGATGGCGCGGGGGAAATAGTTGACAAGATCGAGGCGGAGTTCTGTTCGTGAAGCGTTTACTCAGTGTGCACCGGTGTTCATGGCCCCTCATTATGCCGTTTCGCATAACAGGTTACGAATATAAAACCGTTGAAACGATAGTTGTGGAGATCGAGGAAGACGGCTTCATCGGGCGGGGGGAGGGGCTCGGCGTCTACTATCTGGGCGAGAGCGCGGATACTATTTTGGAGCAGGTGGAGGCGGCGCGAGGCTTGATCCAGGACGGCGTCACTATTGAGGCTCTGTCGACGCACATGCCCGCTGGCGGCGCCCGTAATGCAGTCGATTGCGCGCTTTGGGATCTTGAATGCAAGCAGTCGAATCAATCGATTTGGAAGCTTGTAGGTATTGATCCAAAACCTGTTACAACGGTCTTTACGATCGGTATTGAGGCGACGGCTTCGGAAATGGCGGAGAAGGCCAGGGCGGCGCAAGCTTATTCGCATTTGAAAATCAAGCTCGATGCAAACGATCCAGTGGGCCGGCTCTCCGCCATACGCGACGCGCGGCCTGATGCGGCAATCGTTGTTGACGCAAATCAGGGATTTTCTATCGCGCAACTGTCTGAAGTGTTGCCGCGCTTTGCGGAGCTTGGCGTTTTAATGCTGGAGCAGCCATTGCCGCGCGGACAGGATTTCGAGCTTGAAGGCTTGAATTCTCCCATTCCACTGTGTGCGGATGAAAGCTGCCTGCATCTGGGCGAGCTGGAAAAAGTCATTTCCCTGTATGATGTCATCAATATCAAACTTGATAAGACGGGAGGGCTGACGGAAGCGCTGTCGCTCGCCCGTGAGGTGTTGAGGCAAGGGAAGCGATTAATGGTCGGCAACATGCTTGGCACATCGCTCTCCATGGCGCCGGCATTCGTAATCGCTCAATTGTGTGAGTTTGTTGATTTAGATGGGCCGCTAAATCTGAAGTCCGATTATCTGGGCGGCATGAATTACAACAAATCCGAAGCAAGCCTTCCAAAACATGAATTTTGGGGCGCGTGATCATTAGATAGGCCTGTTGCCTATGCCGCCCGCTCGGTGCGCTGGCCGCCCAGGGGGGGGCTGTATCCCAGCAAGCGGCGAAGCGGGCTGTGTCGTGGAGAGTTATTGTGAAGACTGCCGGTTTGTTTACAGCATTCATCTTTATGATTTTGGGCGGTTGCGGCAAGGCGACAACGGACGCTGACATCATCGAAGCTGCAACAGGAAACTACATAGCTGATTTTACGGCTGCGGCTGAAAAGCTGGTGCTGGAGTCCGACACGCCGGGGGTTGCGGTTGCGATCGTCAAGAAAGATGGGCGGCGTTGGGCTCGCGGCTTCGGTTATGCTGACCTCGAAAAGCAATCAGCAATGACTGAGCATACAGTCATTTCAATTGGGTCCGTCAGCAAAACAATTACAGCCACAGCTGTGGTTAAGGCTGTCGAAGACGGCTTGCTGGAGCTTGATGCGGATATCAATGGGTATCTGCCTTTTATAGTGGAAAATCCCTCTTTCCCGGGGCGTCCGATCACGATGAGGCATCTCCTTACCCATACAGCGACGACATCGGATAATCGATCGGTCTATAAGAGCGATGCGGTATATTATTGGGGCGGCGACAGCCCGATATCATTGGGAGAGTTTTCGGAAAACTATTTTAGTCCGGGAGGAGAGTATTATTCGGCAGGTAAGAATTACTCCAAGGCTGCCCCCGGCACGAGCTACGAATATTCCAATGTCGGCTTTGCCCTGGCTGGGTTGTTGGTTGAGCGGGTCAGCGGACAGTCCTTTAGCGAATATTCAACAGAAAATATTTTCAAGCCGCTGGGCATGGAAAACACCGGGTGGCTGTATTCCGATGTGGACTCGTCCCTGTTCGGGAAGCAATACGGGCTGAAAAGCAAAAATTCCAACGAGAAAATGAGCGGCCGAGCCGTTGGGCAGTGGCGGGCGTATAGACCCTATGGGCTTACCACCTATCCGGATGGGGGCTTGAAAACATCGGTCTCGGATCTCAGCAAATTTCTAATCGCCATCATGAATGGCGGCGTATTGGACGGCGAACGCATTCTTGACGCTCAGTCGGTCTCCATGATGCTCGCGCCGCAAAAACTTGGTTACGACCGCATTCCAAACCTTCGGCCGGTCCAGGATCAGGCGCTGGGGTTTGTGTATGAGATACCGGCGTCCGTGGACGCGTCCACGGTGTTTATCGGTCACAATGGGGGAGATCCTGGAACGAATACTTTCATGTATTTCGATCCGGAATCGGAGGTAGGGATAATCTATTTCACCAATGCCGACGTTTATTCGGCGGCGCATATACATGCCATTCAGACGATCATCCGTAGCATGATTGTAAACGCCGAACGCTTTTTCGAGTGATCGGCGGGTGTGGCGGCATCAGGGGCTTTACTAATGGCTGAACAGACAAAATGCGCGAATAAGACGGCGACATGCGGAGCATCCTTGGCGCCGGTAATTTCGTGTAGAGCGCCGATTATATATGTGCTCGTTTTGTTGGGCGCGGGCCTTTTATCGCCAGCGAGCGCCAGTGGCGTTGATGACGGTTTGTTTGGCCCGAGAGATATCTTTGAATTGGAGATCGCCACGGACCCGCAAATTTCGCCGGATGGGCGGCGGGTCGCCTATGTTCGCCGAACAAGCGATCTGATGAGTGACAGTTGGCAGTCGAGTATTTGGACGATTGCGGATGATGGCTCAGACCATCGCGCGATCCTTTCCGGCGATGCGAATTATTCAAGTCCGCGCTGGTCTCCTTCGGGCGACCGCATGGCTTATCTGGCGAGCGCGGAGGGAAAAGGCACCCAGCTTTTTATGCGCTGGATGGATGGGGGGGAGGCGACGCTTTTGGCGAAATTGCCAGAGGCGCCAGAGCATATAAGCTGGTCGGCCGATGGACGGCATATCGCTTTTTCGATGTTTGTTCCGTCTAAAGACGGGGCTTTTGTCCAGTCAATGCCGGCGCCGGAAGGCGCGCAATGGGCTCCCCCTGTAATGATGACGGAAGATCCATTCTACCGTGTGGATGGCGAAGGGGTTTTGCGTTCTGGCAATAAGCAAATCTTTATTACGCCAGCTGAAGGCGGAACGCCGATACAGCTGACCAGCGGCGCGTTCGATCATGCGGGCCCGCTGAGTTGGGCGCCGGACGGGCGAGAGCTGTTTTTCTCCGCCAATCGCAACGATGACTGGAAGCTGGATTCCGAAGAACTCGATGTGTGGGCCGTCGATATCGATAGCCGACAATTACGCCGGCTTACCAAACGCAAGGGCATGGATGCGAATGCGGTTGTGTCTCCGGACGGCAAGAAGGTCGCTTATCTCGGCTATGAAGATGAAAGGCTCGGATTTCACACCGCCAATGTGAGCGTGATGAATCGGGATGGGTCAGGGGAAACGATTGTCCCGACCCAGGGATTGGACCGGTCGATTGATGCGGTGGCCTGGAATGGTTCGTCAAAGCTGATTGTGCAATATGACGATCACGGCAAGACAACCCTTGCGCATCTCGGTTTGAACGGAAAACTTACGCCGATTGTGCAGGATCTGGGCGGGGTTGGCGTCACCCGGCCATATACGAGTGGATCGTTTTCCGTTTCCGGCAATGTCATCGCCTATACGCAAGGGAACGCGCAACGCCCTTCGGACCTCGCCATCGTAAAAGGCCGCGGCCGTTCGCGACGGCTGACCAATCTGAATGAAGATCTGTTCGCCCATAGAAAGCTGGCTGGGGTGGAGCGTTTTAGCTGGGCCTCTTCGGCAGACGGTCGAGAGATCGAGGGATGGCTGGTCAAGCCGCCAAATTTCGATCCCACGGCAAAATACCCCTTCATTCTGGAAATCCATGGCGGCCCGTTTGGGGCGTACGGTCCGCAGTTCTCGGCTGAAATCCAGCGATATGCAGCGGAGGGATATGTTGTCCTCTATGCGAATCCGAGAGGGTCTACGAGTTACGGCAATGCATTTGCGAATTTGATTCATCATAATTACCCGGGCCAGGATTATGATGATCTGATGTCCGGCGTTGATGCGGTCATTGAGCTTGGTTATGTCGACAGCGAAAATCTGTTTGTCACAGGAGGGTCCGGCGGCGGCCTTCTCACTGCCTGGATTGTCGGGAAAACGAATAGATTTAAGGCGGCTGTTTCTGCAAAGCCCGTCGTCAACATGATTAGCTTTGCGCTTACCTCTGATTACGCGAACTACTTCTATTTATATTGGTTCGATAAGACGCCGTGGGAAGATCCGGAGGCCTATTGGGCCAGATCTCCTCTTTCGCTGGTGGGAAATGTGACCACGCCGACAATGTTGATGGCGGGCGAGGCGGATTTGCGCACGCCCTCTTCGGAAGCGGAGCAATTTTATCATGCTTTGAGATTGCGGGGCGTGGACGCCGCGCTTGTGATCGTTCCGGAAGCGTATCACTTTATCGCTGCGCGCCCCTCGCATCTAAACGCCAAGGTCGACCATATTCTGGCCTGGTTTGAGCGATATCGAAGTGAGTAAGGGCGCGGCTCTAGTTTCGATCAGAAAGTTCCAAGAGGCAGCTTTGAGGCTGCGCGATTGGAAGGCGTGCGGTGTCGAAGCCCGGCCCGGCTCTGATTATTATTCCCGCAGCCTTTTCGCGGGGGCCGCGCATATTTCAGCGCAGCGCGGCGTGTTGCCCCAAGCCTTGCGGCCGAAAATACGGGTTTACGCGCTTTTTTGACGTTGGCCTGACCCATCGAAGTGTTCCGAGCCATTTGTTAGACTCGGCGGGTTGTGGTGCGGCGCTCATGCCGCCACGCCCTGAGCGTAAGGCGGCATGAACAGCCTTGGCAAGATGGTTTTTGGCGCCGGTGGTTGATAACCCAGCGACGAATGCGGGCGAAACGTGTTGAAGTGCTCACGCCACCATTCGATCAGCGTTTGGCTTCCTTCATCGTATAGAAGGTTTCGCGGGCAAGCAGTTCGTCTCTGAGTTTGGAGTTGAAGCTCTCGCAATAGCCGTTCTCCCATGGTGAACCGGGCTCGATGTAGAGCGTCTTGACGCCGAGCCTCGTCAGCCATTCCCGCAGCGCTGTCTCGATAAATTCGGGGCCGTTATCGGACCGAATGTGATCCGGCGGACCGTGCGAGAGGAAGAGGTCGGCAAGCACCTCCAGAACAATTCTCGCGTTAAGCCTTCGCTCGACACGGATCGCCAGACACTCCCGAGTAAACTCATCAATGACGCACAGCACGCGGAACGGTTTGCCGTCATGGGTTCTATCCATCACGAAGTCATAACTCCAGACATGGTTTCGGTGTTCCGGCCGGAGCCTCACGCAGGAACCGTCATTCAGCCATAACCGTCCGCGTTTCGGCTGCTTTTGCGGAACCGTCAGCCCTTCGCGCCGCCAGATGCGATAGACCCGCTTCTCGTTCACATGCCAGCCGTCTCGCCGGAGCAAGGCGATGATGCGACGATAGCCGTAGCGGCCGAACTGTTCGGCGAGAGCGATGATCGCTTTGGTCAGCGCCATCTCGCCCAGCCGGCCACGCGGCTTTTTACGTTGGGTCGATCG
>JAUIEG010000116.1 GCA_030428745.1 Alphaproteobacteria bacterium | reverse complement strand
CGATCTCGGTGTAGACATCCTCGCCGTCACGCTCGACAACGGATTTCTTTCGGAAGGCGCCAAGCAGAATATTGAGCGCGTGACCAAGATGCTGGGTGTCGACCAGCGCTTTGTCTCAACCGCATCGATGAATGAAATATTTGTCGACAGTCTCAGACGCTATTCCAATGTGTGTCACGGCTGCTTCAAGACAATCTACACGCTGGGCGTTGCAACCGCGCTGGAAACCGGAACGCCGTTGATTGTGACCGGGCTGTCGCGCGGGCAATTCTTTGAAACGCGGTTAACCCCTGACCTCTTCAAGGACAAGCCCGTCACCCGGGATGAGATCGATCATATGGTGCTGGAGGCCAGGAAGGCCTATCACCGCACGAAGGACGCTGTTTCGAATTGTCTCAATGTCAGCTTCTTTAAAGATGAAACGACGTTTGAAAAGGTGCAGTTTCTTGATTTCTATCGCTATTGCGACGCCACGCTTGATGAGATCTATGATTATCTCAATCAGCGCCTGCCGTGGAAACGGCCTGCGGATACGGGGCGCTCCTCCAATTGCCTGATCAATGATGTCGGCATTTATGTGCACAAGGCAAAAGAGGGATATCACAATTATGCGCTGCCCTACTCCTGGGATGTGCGTATGGGCCATAAAGAGCGGAATGCCGCGGTAGCCGAGCTTGAGGACGAGATCGACAGCGCGCGGGTCGAAAAGATCATGTCGGAGATCGGGTATGACCTGCAAGCGGACGCTGCTGCGCAGAAGGCGAAGCTTGTCGCCTTTATCGTCGCTGAGAAGCCGTTCTCGCCGTCGGAGTTGCGTGTGGAATTGTTGAATTATCTACCTCCGGAGATGATTCCGTCCGCCTTCGTTCACGTGGATGCGCTGCCCATGACGGAAAACGGAAAGGTCGACCGGGACGCGCTGATGAAGAAGGTCGATGTGAAATCGGCGCAGCAGCGCGTCGACTATCGCGCGCCGGTGACGGAAGGAGAGCTGTTTTTGGCGGAAATCTGGGCCGATCTATTGGGCGTGGATCGAGTCGGGCTTGACGATAATTTTTACGATCTCGGCGGCGACTCGATCATGGCCATCAAAATCGCGTCGCGCGCCGGCGTTAAGGGGCGCGTCTTGTCGCCGGAGCAGATTTTCCGCCACCAGACGATTGCCGAACTTGCGCCTTTCCTGCAGGCGCGCCGAAATGCGCCCGCCGCTCAAGAGGCGAAGCCCTTCGATTTGTTGCAGATGGATGACGACAGTCTGAAAGCCATCGCCGCGGCCATGGGCGCGGCGGATCGCCCGTCATCATGACCCGACATGCCCAAATGGCAAACGGCGTTCCAGGGTTCGACGCCAGGAGCAGCCCGGCGGCGAATATCGATTTTTGGATCTACCGTTTTGACCAGGAGCTGACAGCGGCGGTGCGCGATCGATGCGGCTTACTCCTCACAGATGAGGAGCGTGATCGGATTGCGCGGTTCCATACACAGGAGAGGCGAGACCAAGCGCTGATCGCCCGCGCGCTCAGCCGGCGCGCACTGGCGAGGCGCTTTGGCGGCGCACCGCATGACTGGCGGTTTAGCGCGACGGATCGCGGCCGGCCCTTCGTGTCGGGAAAGGAAAACGCAATTGACTTCAATCTGTCTCATGCCGCTGGGTGTGTTGTTTGCGCCGTTGCGGCGGGGGCGCGCGTCGGCGTTGATGTGGAACCGATTGCGCGCGCCGGGGACATCAATGAGGTGAGCGCCCGAGTCTTCTCAGAAAGGGAGCGGCGACGTCTCAAAGACCTGATGTCCTGCGGCGTCGCCGATGCGCCTGTCCGCTTGTGGACGGTGAAGGAAGCCTACGCAAAAGCTCTAGGCTTGGGCCTGGGGCTCGATTTTCGCACGCTCGAATTTGTGTTCGATGCTGGGTTTTCAGACCTGTCGTTGATGAGCGGCGACGGTTCTTGGCGCTTTCACAGCGCCGTCGCACAGGGCGTGGCCTATTCCCTCGCGCTTCAGTCTGGCGGTGAGAACCCCGTAATCATCAGCCGCGATGCAGCGTGTTTGTTGTAGCGAGCTGATTGTCCCTTACGAAGCGCCAGTAAATCGCTTGAGCGCCGACCAAGCGGCTTTTGCTGTCGATTTGTGTTTATTCTCATTGAGGACAGATTCCGGATCTGAAGGAAGCGACTCTCCATTGCCGACCACAACATTCAGTTTCAGCGGCGCCCCGCCGCGCTCCGAAAAGCGGGCGACCCCTTCCTCAACAATATCGACTTCAAGAACGTAACGTCCCGGCTCTGCTGGTGCGGCGACATTGAGCTCGAACGCGAGCGCTGCGCCCGGCGCCCATAGCGCGGGGATATCGGCGAAGCCGTCTTTCATTTTCTGGATCGCGCCATCATTTGAGAGCCAGCGGCTCGCGACATATAAACCGCTCTCGGCGGACGGATGGAATGTTGCTTCCCCTTCATTTGTCGCATTTACGGCGATGCGGCGCTGTTCGCCCGGCGCAAGATTGAGCGGGGCCTCAGGCGCCGCCCAGGAGATGCGGCAGTCGTCGCCATATAGCTGGCGCGGCGCCTCATCGGCCGCCTCTTTGAGGCGGCGCTTCACCGTAGCCGCCAGGCCGCCCACATTGAGCCGGCGGAAATAAGTCCCGTGGCGGCCGGGAATGAAGTCGACGGTGAAGTCGAGATAACGCCGCCGCCAGGCGCGTTCAGGGTCTTGGAAGTTTTTATACGGATGAAAATCGCTGTCCTTGCCAAACAGTAGCGCGACGCGGCCGGGGAAGGCGTGATCGGGCACCGCCTCCATGATAAACAGGATCGACACTGGATGCCCAGCCGCTTGCAACGCCAGCGCGAGTTCAATGGCGACGGCGGACCCCTGGCAATTGCCGCCCAAGTAAAACGGTCCTTTCGGTTGCGCTTTCAACACTTCCGCCAGCAGTGTCATGGCGAGGCGGCGGTTGTTCCGCCGCTGATTAGCGGGAGTCAGATCAAGAATGATATTTCCTGAGCGCATGCCGATGACGGGCTGGTCGGCGCCAAGGCGTCCCGCCAGGCGCTCAAACTCGTCGCCATTGTTGAAACACCAAACCAGCGGCGGCTTCTTGCCATGCTCGTTCAAGATGCGCAGCATGGAGCCGTTGGCTGCGGGTTCGCCGGGCCAGCGCGACATATAGGAACGCAACATCTCAACATCGTCGTCGGCCAGCCCGGAGAATAGATCCGTATCAAGCGGTGCGGATGGCGCCGCCGACACGGCGTCTTCGGGCGACTGTCCCATGCTCTGCTCGATTTGCCTCGCTTGTTCCGCGACGGTCGCGATCTTGCCGAGGACCGAATAGGGAAGCGTTAGGCCGAGGGTCTTTTCGATTTCGTTGAACACGCGCATGGCGGAAAGCGAATTGCCGCCAAGATCGAAAAAATTCTCGTTGACGCCGGGCGCGCGTTCCAGAGACAGCGCCTGACGCCAGATATCGACAAGCGACTCCTCCAAGGGCGTTTCGGGCAAGCTGTCGTCGCACTCAGGCGCGAAGTCTGGTTCGGCGAGCGCGGCCCGGTCGATTTTGCCCGTCCGCGTGACGGGCAATTCCTTCATGAAGACGAACTGATCCGGCGCCATCCAGTCGGGCAAAGTTTCGGCAAGTCGCTGTCGCAAATCCTGGTCGGAGGGAGTGACGCCGTCGCTCTGCCCAATAAAGGCGACAAGGCGCATGCTGGATCCCTCGCCAAATGGCTTCACGACGGCGTTTGCAACGCCGTCCTGACGGATCAGGGCGTTTTCGATTTCTCCGGGCTCGATACGCCGCCCGCGCAGTTTAATTTGCTGATCGACGCGGCCGAGAAATTCGAGCTCGCCATCCTTTAGCAAGCTGACGCGGTCGCCGGTTTTGTACCACCTTACCTCGGGCGCCGCGGGATCGTTGACGAACCTCAGCTTGGTCTGATCGGGGCGGTTCAGATACCCCGCTGCGACGCCGGGGCCGCTAACATATAATTCGCCCGGAATCCCTTGCGGAACCGGTCGGCCGCGACGGTCGCGGATCGAAAGGCGTGACCCGGGGATGGCTCCGCCGATCGGCGCGGGCGCGTCGGCGTCCATATCCGTGACCTCGCATGCCACGCACCAGACTGTCGCTTCAGTCGGGCCATACTCATTGTATACTCGTGCTTGAGGCGCCGCCGCTTTCAAGCGCGCAGCAGTCGCGCCATGCAGCGCTTCGCCGGCGGCGATGATTGTTGTCAGCGAGCGCAACTGATCAGCAGGGGCGTACTCAAATAAAACGTCGAGAAGAGATGGCAAGGCCAGCGTATGTGATGCTTTTGACGACGCGATGAGCCTTCCGATTTCAGCCGCGTTCTTTTCCGCGCCTGCCGTTGGAAGAATGACGGCGCCGCCGCTGCACAATGTCCAGAAGATGCCGGCCACGGAGCTGTCGAATATAATTGCCGACAGAAGAAGAAAGCTTGTTGGCGCGGCGTCGTAAAAGGCTCGCCGCGCGGCCGTTGAAAACGCCAAATTCGCGTGAGTGACGATTACGCCTTTTGCGGCGCCGGTGGAGCCTGACGTAAACAGAATATAAGCCGGATCATCTGCACGCGTTGTTTCGCTTACCACTGTCGATTCTGCCACGTCCGGTTTGTCCATGGCGAGCACGGGTGTTTCTGGCGCAGCGGCGGCGATGCGTTGTTCAAATTCGGAAACGGTCACCGCGAGCGGTGCGTTGAGGTCGTGCAGAATGTCGGCAATTCTCTGTGGCGGAAATTCGGGATCGATAGGCGCATAGGCGCAACCGGCCTGCAGTACGGCGAGCATGGCGATAATGGCGTCCGGGCGCCGGTCCATAACGAGCCCGATGTTGTCGCCGGGCCTTGCGCCCCGGGCGGCGAGCGACGCCGCCAGTTGCGCTACCCGCCAACGCAGCTCTTGATAGGTGATGGTTTCGGCCGCAGTGATCAGGGCCGGCGCGTGGGGCGTTTCGCGGGCTTGAACTTCGATCAACTTGTGCACGAAGCCTGGCTGCGCGGTAGGCAATGGCGGGCCAGTCAGCTCGGCCGCGGTATGTTTCTGTTCGGTTGCGGCTACCGGCAAATCGATTGCCGGCGCCTCCAGGCAATTTGGAAACGATGTCAATGCCGCTTCGAGCATATTCGCGAGGGCTGCGGCAAACCGGATATCGTAGCGCGCCTGATTAAAAAGAATGCGAATTTTGATGGACGCGGCCGGCGTCACCAGGATGGAAAGCCCATAGTGCGCCGTCGCATAGTTCTCTTGTTCTTCAAACAAACCACTGTCGCCAAAGAGATCGCCTTCAGAATTTCCGGCTTGCTTGAGGGACAGAACGGTGTCGAAGAGAGCGCTCTGGTCTGCGACGGCTGAAAGCTCGGTCACACTGCGCAGCGGCAGATGGGCATGCTGGTGTGTTTCGACGAGCGTATCGTTGATACTTTTTGTGAGGTCGGACAAGGACGTTGCGCCGTCAAGCTTAACGCGGATGGGACAGGTTGTGACAAAATTTCCGACCGATTGCTCAATGCCCTGAATATCAGACGGCCGTTGCGCTGTCGCCATGCCGAACACGACGTCATCCATATCCGCCGCCCGATGGAGCACGACGCTCAGGGCGGTGGTGATGACCGACGCCATGGTCACTCTTAGGCGCCTGGCCGTCTCTTTCAGCTTGGAAGATTCGTTCGGCGACAGCGCCGTGTCATGGACGCCGTCTTGCGCTTCCGGAGTTGCGCCATGTTGCGATCGTGTCGGCAAACGCAGCGGCTCGTCGAAATCCCTAAGCAGCTCGCGCCAGAATGAGCTCGCCGTAGCGTCGTTGCGACTCATGCGCCATTGCGCAAAGTCGCGGAGTGACGCCGTGAAAGGAAGCGTTGCGGAGGCGCCGGAGCTTCGCGCCGAATAAAGGGTGGCGATTTCCCACAATACATTCGCAACCGACCAGTCATCGACAACCGCATGATGGCAAATCCACGCAAAATGGATCCGCCCATCGCTTCTATGGAGGAGATGGAGCCCTAATGCGGGCGTCTTTTCCAATACGATCTGCTCTCGCCTTAACGCCTCCAGGCGCGTTCGAACCTTGTCGGCGTCGACTGTCTCCTCGCGCCAATAATCAGGCGGGAGGGATTTGCGCACCACTTGAATTGGGCTTGCGACATTACGCCAAATGATCAGACTGCGTAACGCCTGATGTCTTGCGATAACCTCTGACCAGACTGATTTGAAGAGGTCGATGTCGATGTCGCGAGGCAGGATCGCGTCGAAAAGACCGGCGTAATAACCAGCGTCCGGCGCCGTGATGGTTTCATAAACCATGCCGGCTTGGGCAGGCGACAAGCCAAAGGCGTCTTCAGCGTTTTCCATTCCCGGCAGGGTCATATGATCGGCGTATTATTGCGCGTGGCCTAAGGGGGCGGACTGTGGCACCTCATCTGCCTCAACGCCCGCCCCTCGGGTTAGAAGGAAAATCCAATGGATCCGCGCAATTGACGGGGCTCCACCGGATGAAGGTGTATATCTTCAACCGGCGACGGTTCGCCCGGCAACTGCGATTCGAAGAAATAGGTGATGTCTGCATCTTTCGAATCCAAGAGATTCAAAATTTCGAAGCTAAGACGCGCCGGACCCAAATCGTAATAGGCGCCGAGATTGAGGATTGTAGTCGGTTCCGAATAAACCGATCCGGTTTCATTGAGCGGCGCCTTGCCGAAATGGCGGAGACGCAAGGTCGTGGTGAATCTGTCCGACGGATCAATACTGACCCCGGCGCCCACGACGCTTTTTACCGATTGCGGGATCAGGTCTTCACCGGGCGCTGTGTCCTGGAATTTGGCGTCGGTGATCCCTGCCGTCAGATCGAAGGACGCCCAGTCGGCCGGTCGCCAGAAGCCGTTGAATTCAATCCCGAAGCGGCGGCTGGGATTGTTCGGCTCCGTAGTGCCGGCGTCGCCGACGAACACCAGTTCTCCGTCAAGGTCGAGCCAGAAACCCACAAGCGTTGCATGAAGGTCGCCATATTCAAGTCGCGCCCCGATCTCCCCGCCGCGTGCCCGCACAAGAAGCTCAACCGGATCGACTGCAGTAGCGGAAATTGGATCTATGCTGATAGTCGCGCCGCGCGCATCATTGGAGTGAAAGCCCTCGCCGTAATTTGCATATATTTCGAACGCGTCGTAAGGCCGCCATGCGATTGACGCGGTTGGCGTGACGATCGCTTCCGACCCATCGCCTGAATTGGCGTCAATATTAGCCGAGACATCATAGGCGTAATAATCACCGCGCAGACCCAGCGAGGCGCGCAGCGCGTCCGTCAGGTTGACTTCATATTCAACGTAAAGTCCGGCGCTAAATTCCTCGACATCGTCGTCGCGCACTGTGCTCACTCGCATACGATCTGCAGTGTTGAAGAGTCCGAGATTGTAAATGTTGTCGTAACGAAGATCGCCACCAAGCTTTATACGGCTCTCCTGTCCGATCCCACTGATCTCCCAGCTTTTCGACGCGGCGCCGCCAAGCATGACGCGCTCGTCGCGTTGCTCGAACTCATCGCCATTGACCGGATCGTTTGCGAAATAGGTGAAGTCGGAAAATAGCTGGAAATCGTAATAGACCGCATAAGCGGACACAGAAAAAGTATCGCTCTCACGCTGTACGCTGAGGCTCAACCGGGT
>JAUIEG010000115.1 GCA_030428745.1 Alphaproteobacteria bacterium | reverse complement strand
AAGGGCGCTTCTGTGGTGCTGAACCTGTCGCTGGTTGAGGGTGAGGATAATCGCAGCGTCCGTCTGCGCGGGCTCGGCGCTATTGCGAGCTATAATTTTGCTGAAGACACTTATCTGCGTGAGCGCGCATCCATGCAGGACATTGTGGCCGGGCCTCTGGCGCGCCAGCTTTCGGTTGCAGGGCAGGCGGCGGGCGCTGGTGTCGCCAATGCGTTCCGGCAGTTGAAGTCGCTCAATGGTCTCGCGCCCTATGGCCTGTCGATCCAGCGGGCCATCGACAGTTTCTACGCCTCTATTAAGACGGGCGCCCCAGTGGAGCGTCGCCTTTCCGCCGGGCTCGCAGCAAATGCCACGGCGATGATTGAGGAGACGCTGGAGGCGGCGCGACCCAAATTTTTACCGAAAACGCCGCCGCCGTCGCGTAACGCTGCGCCGGCGAAAGGCGAAACCGCGCTTGTCATTGGCGGAACCGGTTTTATCGGCCGTGCGCTTTGTCATGCGCTCGCGGACAAGGGCTACGACGTCCGCGTATTTTCCCGCGGATCGGGAGCGGGACTTGATCGTGAGGACGGGCGTATTTCGGTGTTCACCGGCAGCCTGAACTCCAATGATGATCTGCGCGAGGCGATGGAAGATGTTCAATGCGTTTTCCATCTGGCGCGCGCCACCGAGACGAGCTGGGAAGGGTATCTCCAAAACGATGTGGGCGTTACGAAGCGAATAGGCGAGGCGTGTCTCGCCGCAGGCGTGCGCCGGCTTATTTATACAGGCACGATTGATTCCTATGACGCTTCTCAGCCGGATCGCGTCATCACAGAGGACACACCCTTCGACCATGACCTTACGCGCCGTAACCTTTATGCGCGATCAAAGGCCGCTTGCGAAGCAGAGCTGAAGAAGCTTGAAGCCGAACGCGGCTTGCCTCTTGTGATCGCACGCCCAGGCATTGTCATCGGCGAAGGCGGACCGTTACAGCATTGGGGCATCGCCATGTGGCGCGGCGCCACCGCCTGTAAATTATGGGGCGGCGGCGAGAATGTGATGCCGTTTGTTCTCGTCGATGATGTGGCGGACGGTTTGGTGCTCGCGATGGAGGCTGAGGAAGCCGTTGGCGCGTCGTTCAATCTTATTGGTGAGCCAATGCTTTCGTCTCGTGATTATTTCAAGACGATTGAAGACGCCTATGGCGTCGCTATGCGCGCCAAGCCGACGCCGCTCTGGACTTATTATGCGGTTGATGTCGCTAAATACTGGCTCAAGCGTTATCTCGCGAAAAAACAAGGCCTTACGAAACCAAGCTATCGCGACTGGAAATCCCGGGCGCAATTGTCGCCTTACGCCAACGATGCGGCGAAATCCGCCCTTGGCTGGGCGCCGGAGCAGGACAAACAGCGCTTTATCGAGCGCGGGATCGCGAACGCCAACCTGTTTGGCGTTAGCAAGTCATAAAGGATGTTTGCGAAGCGTTTTACACTAACGCAAAGCATTCAATTGTTTCAAACAACCGCTTGTTAAGGTCTTGTCACTCGCGTCCGAATGGATTCCATTCGAGGCGGTTAACTCTGTGTAATTTGCGCCATACCCTGCATGTTTTGGCGATATTCCAAACAATTCTAACAATCCTTTCAATCAACCTTTTCCGCGTCGGCAGCTAGGCTTCAATCCTCTCTCTCAGTCTGCTTATAGTGTGCGTGGATATAGTATGAGCCTTGATTTTGCCGCCCGTGACAGCATCACCCGTCTCGATTTCTCCGACCTTGTTGATGCAGCAAGAGATACCGCTCGAACGTCGATCAGGCGCGACCGCAAGGTTAAAAAGCAAAGTTCCAAGCAGCGTCTCGCTCAGGCGAGCATGCTGGCGCCCTTGCTGGCCCTGGAAGGTTGTTACACTGTTGGCGGGAATGACGGTCCCTTAAAGGGCGGCGGCGAACGCGCCCCCAGCGGTGAGGACAAAGGCAAAAGCGGGAATGGGGGCGGAACAACAACGCCTCCGGTGACGCCAGCCGTACCGGTTGAGCCTGCCGCTATTGAGGCTTTCAACGACGAACATTTCCATGCGGATGCGGGCGAAGGGATTCAGATCGCCGCTGACGACCTTCTCTCCAATGATATTGTGCCTGAAGGCGTCAGTGCACAGCTTGTTCGCGTCTTCGGCGCCACCCACGGCACGGCGATGCTTCATGATGGCGTTGTGCATTTTACGCCCGAGGCGGGATATGAGGGCGAAGCCAGCTTTCAGTATGAAGTGCGCGACAGCAATGGCAATTTGAGCCGTGCGCAGGTCGAAGTTCAGGTGGGCCCCGACGACGGTATGCATGAAGACGGCATGCATGACGGTCATGATGACATGGATATGGGCGATCATGACGGCCATGGCGATATGGACCATGGCGACGGTGGTATGGATCACGGCGACGGCGAGATGCCTGCGCATATGATGGCGCTGTTTAATCTCGTGCCTGTCGGCGAAGCAACGCATGTCGCGGTCAACAACGGCTCCTGGTTCGATCCCAATACCTGGGCCGGCGGTGAAGTGCCCGGTGAGGACGCCAAAGTCGTCATTCCCGACGGCGTCAAGGTTGAGTATGACGGCGAAAGCCCGGTTTCGCTTTTCACCGTGCGGGTCGACGGCGAACTGGACTTTGCGACTGACCGCGACACCTTTATGGAGGTCGACACATTCGTCGTTACGCCGGGCGGAAAGCTGACCATCGGCACGGCCGATAATCCGGTCGCAGCGAATGTGGAAGCCGTCATTCAATTCGCCGACAACGGCCCCATTGACGTGTCCTGGGACCCGCAACTCCTGTCGCGCGGGCTCCTTACCCATGGCGATGTTCAAATTCACGGCGCGGAAAAGGAAACCTTCTTTAAGGTCGACGCTGACCCCATGGCGGGCGATACATCGCTGACTTTGGAGGCCCCGCCGGAAGGCTGGCAGGTCGGCGACAGACTGGTGCTGACCGGCACACATCTGACGGAAAGCGAACAGGTTGAACCGACCGTGGCGCGCGATGACAAGACCGAGGACGAAGAACTCGTCATCACGAGAATCGAAGGCAATACAATCTACTTTGATACGCCGCTTCAGTTCGATCACGAAGGCCCACGCGCCGACCTGAAAGCCTATGTGGCGAATTACAGCCGCAATGTGCGCTTTGAAACTGAAAACGCCGACGGCGTGCCTGTACACCAGCGTGGACACACCATGTTCATGCAGTCGGACCTTATCGATGTGCGTTATGCGGAGTTTTATGAGCTTGGGCGCACCGACAAGTCGGAACGGGCGTTCGATATCAATGATGTCGAGAATGTCGAAAGCGACAGCAACATCAAAACGCGCTATTCCATGCACCTTCATCGCGTGGGCGTCGATGATGTCGACAATCCCGCGATGGTCGTCGGTAATGCGGTCTGGGGCTCGCCGGGCTGGGGCTATGTCCATCATGATTCAAATGCGATCATGACGGACAACGCGGCCTATGATGTTTACGGCGCGGCGTTCGTTGCGGAAACGGGCAATGAAATCGGCCGCTGGTCACACAATATCGCCATCAAGTCTATCGGCAATGGCGGCGGTGCAAAGTGGCATGAGGATGTCGTTGCCTTCGATCTTGGCCGCACAGGCGCGGGATTCTGGTTTCAGGGCCGGCTTGTGGAGGCGGTGGACAATGTTGCAGCAGGCGTTCCTGGCGGGCATGGCTTCGTTTATATGTCGCGTGACGCCGGCGGCCCGATCAATGTCGACGCCGACACGGCGCACATGTCCGAAGCGCTGCGGTATATGGATGAGGTTAAAATCCACATTCCCGCAATTAGTTCTTTTAAAGGAAATGAAGCATTCGCTGTCGGCATTGGACTTGAAGTTATCAAGCCTAATTCGGAACAATTTCATGATGTGCGTACGGTAATTGATGATTTCCAAGGCTGGGAAGTCGGCACTGGCATCCACCTTCAATATACGGCGCATTACACCCTTAAAGACATCGACTTACTCGCCACAGATGGATCTTCCGGCGGCCATGTGTGGCGCGGGATCGAGTATGGCCCCGCCACTGTTTCCATGGTGATCAACGGCGCCGACATCGTAGGCTTCCCAACGGGCGTTCATTTAACGCGTGATACATCGGGCATGAATCATCCCTTTGACGGGGATTGGGGTTACGTCTTCATCGATGTGAATGTAGACGGCGCAACAACGGATATTCACAATACGCTGCCGCAAGACCGGTTTATGACTCGCGCGGACCTCGTTGAGGGCCGCCTCATATTCGACTCTGACATTACTAATGTGCCTGTCACGCCAACACCGGAGTCACGCGGCTATATAGACCTTACCGGCACACTGACAGATGAAATCGGACCCGACAAAGTATCGCCCACTTGGGATCCGATCCGGTTTGACTATTTCACGATCCAGAAAGCAGTGATCGAAGAAGGTTATTGGACGCTTCCAGATGGACGCAAAGTAACAGTGATCGATCAGTATTATTCTGACCGCGCCACTGGCGCCATCGACAAGACTGGCGTTGTCGTGGAGTGGGAGCGGAACTTCAGTGATTTTCCTGAAACGCCGCGTTACAATGGAGTGCTTGACCTTTCCGATACCGGACCTGTCGCACGCACTGATTTTGCTACGGTTAGTGAAAACGGATCTATCGTTCTCGATGTCTTGTCTAATGATTTCGATCCGGAAGGCGATGCCCTTGCGGTGGATGGGTACACTTACGCCACACATGGATCCATCTATCAGAATGACGACGGTACGCTGACTTATGCAGCCGATCCCAATTATTCCGGGTCCGATGAGTTCTGGTACTGGGTGGAAGATGACAATGGGAACTTCGCCAAAGGCCATGTGCAGGTGACGGTGGAAGTCTAGCCGGCCAGCCACTCGGCGCGTACGGTTTCGTCTGTCTCCTGCGCAAGACTGCTGTCGCGCAGAGCATCAAATTTTTCCGGCGCTAGTTGCGACAGCGCCCATACCGCCGCGCCGCGCACCAGGGCGCTTTCGTCGCTGATCAGTTTCAGCGCCGTTTCGATCAGGCTCTTGTCGCTAGAATTGCCGACGGCGATCAGCACATTGCGGACAAAACGATCGCGGCCCGTGCGTTTCACTGGCGATCCTGAAAAAAGGGCGCGAAAGGCGCTGTCGTCCAGTCCGGCAAGGTCTTCCAGGGTTGGCGATTGCAGGTCCTTGCGGGCGTGAAAGGCGGCTTGTTTGGCGCGGCCCGCAAATTTGTTCCAGGGACAAACGGCGAGGCAGTCATCGCAGCCATAAATACGGTTGCCCATGGGTTTTCGGAATTCACGCGGAATTGGGCCCGGATGTTCAATAGTGAGATAGGAGATGCAACGCTGCGCATCGAGCTGATAAGGCGCCGGAAAAGCGTTTGTCGGGCAGATGTCGAGGCAGTTATTGCATGATCCGCAGTGGTCGGATTCGGGGTTGTTCGGCGCAAGGTCGAGCGTCGTAAAGATCGCGCCGAGAAACAACCAGGAGCCAAAATCGCGCGACACGAGATTCGTGTGCTTTCCCTGCCAGCCGATCCCAGCCTGTGCGGCGAGAGGCTTTTCCATAACGGGCGCCGTGTCCACAAAGACTTTCACCTCGGCGCCGGTTTCCTCCACGATCTCGCGGGCGATGCGTTTCAGGCGCTTTTTAACGACGTCGTGATAATCGCGGTTTTGCGCATAGACGGAAATTACGCCGTTAGACCTGGCGCCGAGCGCATCCAGCGGATCTTTGTCCGGCCCGTAATTCATGCCGAGCATGATGACGCTTTCTGCATCGCGCCATAGCGATTGCGGATGGGCGCGCTGTTCTGCGCGCGTCTCCATCCATCCCATCGCTCCATGACGGCCGAGCTTTAAAAAACGCAACAGCTTTTCGCGCACGCTTTCCGGAAGGCTCGCAGGCGCGAAGCCTGCGGCGTCGAAGCCGGCCTCTTTCGCCATGGCGAGAATGCGCGTTGTCAACGCCTCGCTCATGGAGGCTAAAAATCCGGATTGTCGTAATGGGCGGGCGGCGGCAGGCCGTCGATGCGGTCGCGCAGAACCGGCCGCATGGAAGGACGCGACTTCAACCGCGCATACCATTCCTTGACGGTTGGAAATTTTTCCCACGGAACGGTATCGATATAGTCGAGCGCGGAAAGCTGGCCTGCAGCGGCGAGGTCGGCGATGGTTATGCGCTCGCCGGCGAGCCAGTATCGCTGCTCCAGCAGCCAGGACATGTAATCAAGATGCCAGGAGAGCGCTTCGGCGCCCGCTTTGAGGAGCTCGTAATCCGGCTGGCCCCGGCGCATTAATCTTTTGTCGACGCGCTCGCGCAGGGTGAAGGCGGAAACGTCAGCCTCGAACTTGTCCAGAAACCAGGCGGTGAGGCGCCGCGCTTCGGCGCGGCTTGCAGAGGTCGACGGCAGCAGCGGTTCGCTGGAATAGGCTTCCTCGATATATTCGATAATAGCCGTCGCCGGAGAGAGCGCGACGTCGTCTCCCGTCGGCGCCTCATCAATGAGCACGGGAATTGTACCGGCCGGGTTCGCAGCAGCGAGTGCGCCGTCATCGTCAGCCCATGGGCGCTTTTCCACCAGCTGCGCCGGCAGGCCTTTTTCGGCGAGCGCGATCCGGATCATCCGCGAGGCGGGATCTAAGGGCATGTGAAACAGGGTGCGCATGGCCACTCGTTAACGCAGTAACCTTGATGATAACAGCGTCAATCTCAGGGCAAACCCGTAAGGCGCTCTTTTCCGGCGATTTTTCTATCTGTTCTCAACCTCCGGCAGGCGACTTGCAACGTCCCCGTTAAGGATTGGCGGGCGCGTCCCGCCGGGTGGGTAAAGGTCAGGGGTTGTCCCAGATGAACACGTCTCACACTGCTCAGGGCGCATTTGAAACAGAGTTGGGCTGGCGGGCGGCGGCGCCGCGGGCCCGACGGGCGGCGATGTCGATCTATTCCTGGCGAGAGCCTGGATGGTCTTTTTTGTGGTCCGTTGCGGTTGCAACCCTATTTGTCATCGCGGCGGCGCTTTCGCCAGCCTTGTTAAGTCTTTCGCCGACGGTGGATATGATCGCGCCTATCGCTGAGGCGCGGGCGGCGATTGCAGGGCAAGCCGATCTCACGGCGCAAGAGTCTCCTTTTTACCTAATGCTTTTGATGGCCGCGGACATGTTCGCTGATGCGCCGGGCCGGGTGCATCTTGTCGCCAAAGCGATGGGCGCTTTTCTTGTGCTTTATCCTTTCGCCTATCTTGCTTCGACGCGGTTTCCGACGGCGTTTGGCGTTGCGGCGACTGCCGCGCTCGCCGGTTTCGCCGCTGCGCCGTTTTCGGGTCCTGCTGAGCTCGGTCTTGCGTTGCTGTTAGTGTGCGGCCTTTCCTTTGTTTCTGTTTCAGCCGATGATTCTGTCTCACGCGCGCGGTTGGAAGGCGCGCTTGGCGGCGGTCTTCTTTTCATTTTGTGGCTGCTTAATCCGGCGTTCGCCCTGATCGGGTTTATCCTTTTGTCCGTGTGTCCGTTCCTGACAGGCCGCTACGGTTTGTGGCGATATGCTTTTGCTTTTGGCGGTTTCGTCCTGCTTGCCGCCGTCACGGAAATCTTGATGCCGGGGATGAATATGGCGCGCGCCGCCGCGGCGCCGGAAACACTGACTTTACACAATATCATTAAGGGCGGAGAGAGCAGCGCCTTCGGCCTCGGCGCCGCCGCCTA
>JAUIEG010000834.1 GCA_030428745.1 Alphaproteobacteria bacterium | reverse complement strand
AGCAGCAGTCACCATCATCATGATGGCGACAATAATGGCGATAACGAGCGGGCGATTGATTTTTTCCGGGTCCGCCTCGCTCGGATAACCGGCGGCGATAAGCTCGTCGCTAATCTTTTGCTGAAACTCTTTGATAGCCGCAGCGCGATCATCGTCGCCATAAGACGAAGGGTCCGGCGCAGCAATAACACTATCGCCAATGCGTATTTCAGCCACCGCGCCAGCGGCCGCTTTCACGTTGGAATAATTGATTCCATTGCGGGCGAGATATGCCTTCGCAATGTCGCAGCTCGTTTGATCGAAGGTGTTTTTCCCTATGGGGTCGAACTGAATCGAACATTCGTCCGTATAAGCGACGACGGTGACCGGCGCGTCGCGCACCGCCTTTGCGAAGTCTGGATTTGCCGCATAGGTCAGCGCCTTGAACAAGGGAAACAGCGTAATCGCCGCCAGAAGGCAGGCGGTCATGATGATCTTTTTGCGACCGATCTTATCGCTTAGCCAGCCGAAAAACACGAATGTCGGAGTCGCAATGATCAGCGCGATCACGAGAAGAATGTTCGATGTCGCCGGATCGACATCCGCAATGCGCTCCAGATAAAAGAGCGTATAGAATTGCCCGGTGTAGCCGATCACGGCTTGCCCGGCGACGCCGCCAAACAGCGCGATCAACACGAGTTTCAGATTCCCCCATCGCCCGAATGCTTCAGCCAGGGGCGCCTTGGACGTCGCCCCCTCATCCTTCATCTTCTGAAACACTGGGCTCTCGGCCAGCTGCAGCCTGATCCAAAGAGAAACGGCAAGAAGAAAAATCGAAAACAGAAACGGCAGCCGCCATCCCCAGTCCGCGAAGGTCTCTTCCCCCATTACTGCGCGCAGGCCGATCACGAGCAAAAGCGCACAAAATAATCCGATTGTGGCCGTCGTTTGAATGAAACTGGTGAAGAAGCCCCGTTTGCCTTCAGGCGCATGTTCAGCAACATATGTCGCCGCGCCGCCATATTCGCCGCCGACGGCCAAACCTTGCAACAAGCGCAATGTCACCAGGATTATCGGCGCCGCGATGCCGATGGTTTCGTAACTGGGCAGGAAGCCGACCGCGAAAGTGGAAAGGCCCATCAGACCCATAGTGACCAGAAAAGTATTCTTTCGCCCTACCACGTCGCCAATACGCCCAAAAACGATGGAGCCGAACGGCCTGATAGCAAAGCCCGCCGCAAAAGCCGCAAGCGCAAGGATGAACGCTGTTGTTTCGTTGACGCCGGAAAAGAATTTCGCGGAAATATAACTCGCTAAAAGCCCGTAGAGATAAAAATCATACCACTCGAACATCGTGCCGAGCGAGGAAGCCACAATGACTTTGACCTCATTCTGCTTCAGGTCATGCGCGATTGGCGCCGCCTTTTCATGGACAGCCATCGGCGTTCCTCTCCTGCTTTATCAACATCGCCGATCTTGGGCCGGCTTTTGCGATTTCTGGCGCGCTATGCGCTTTTCACCCGGCA
>JAUIEG010000114.1 GCA_030428745.1 Alphaproteobacteria bacterium | reverse complement strand
CCTTCCGGGTCGGTGTTGACGGGAGTCATCTGTGTCGCGATGGCGCGCTCAAGGGCGATGCGCTTTTCGGAATAAGGATCGAGGTCCTCGATCATCTCCAGGAGGTAGTCGATATACTCAGCGCCGCCGCATTCAAGGCACGGCTCTTCCGTCGACGGAAGACAATAGATGACATTTTCGGTCGCGAGATCGAGCACACGCCGGAACGCCGCCGGCGTCGCCAGGCGTCCCTTCGCATCGATCTTGTTGACATAGGACCCAAAAAATCGGGCCCCGGCCCCGCGCCGCATGCCGTTCCCTCCGCCTCGGCGCGCGCAAATCTCGCCCGCGCGCATGCCGTCTCGCACCCGAAATTTGGGCAATTATGGGATAGCATGGGAATTTATGGGCGGTCAAAGGATGAATCGCCTTGAACCGCGGTTTTCTCCCGGTGATTACGGAACAGAAACAGAACATCCACCAATCACTTCGCGGCAAGAATCGGTAAACACCGGTTAATAAATGGTGAATTTTCCACCGTGCGTGTGGAAAAGTTTCAGCGTTCAGACTGAACAGCGCCGCTTTCCACCTGCAGGCAAGAAAAGCGGCGCCGTCCTGACGCCGGTCTTGCCGATCAGGTTCTCAAGCCGGCGCGCGCTGTCGGAAGCGGCCGTCAGCCTCTCCTGCGCCGCCTCCTCGGCCTGCTCGTAGGTCGTCAGCATCGCCGCAAGTTTCAGGCGCCGGTTTGCATGACGGTCCCCGACGTCAGCGCTTGCGTTCGCGTCCAACTGCGCCAGAGAAAGCTCCGCCGCTTTGCGCGCATCACTGATATCCGCGAGATCTACGCGCAACGCCGCGTGCTCTTCGCGCGCAAGCCGCAACAGTCTGACAAGCGCACCGTGTTCTTTTTCGTCGCCGACCATGCCCGCCCCTTTGTCGCCGCCTTTGTCGCCATTGAGCGACGCTTCGCCATGGCTGTCCATTAGCTCTGCGCAAAAAGGCTGGGTCCAACCTTCACACTCATCAGCGTTTAAAAAAGCCAAGCTATTTCGAATGCGATATGACGCTTAACGTGAAAGCCATTGAGCTCTTAACGGGCCGCGCTTAATGACCAGTGAATTGGTGAACCTTTTTAACGTCAAAAAAGTCGAACATGCTTAATGACACCGCCCGCAAATCAAGCAAACACTGGGGCTCGCCAGTAACAAGTGTTTTCGCGGCCTTAAAAAGCCCCCGACAAAGCAGCGAATTTGATTCACGCTGTTAACCATTATGAAAGCTATCGTCGTTAACTTCCCGGCGACAACACGAAAAAAAGCGCGATGTGTTCGAGGGGAACAGAGCGCCAATAGGAGACGGACTATGCGGGTTCTGCTGATCGAAGACGACGGCGCCACGGCACAAAGCATCGAACTGATGTTGAAGTCAGACGGCTTCAATTGCTACACCACCGATCTTGGTGAAGAAGGCGTCGACCTCGGTAAAGTCTACGACTACGACATCATCCTTCTCGACCTTAACCTGCCGGACATGACTGGCTTTGATGTGCTGAAGTCTTTGCGCGTCGCCAAGGTCAATACGCCGATCCTTATTCTCACAGGTCAGGGCGACATCGAAACGAAAGTGCGGGGCCTCGGCTTCGGCGCTGACGATTATATGACGAAGCCGTTCCACAAGGACGAACTCGTCGCGCGCATCCACGCTATTGTGCGCCGCTCGAAAGGCCATTCGCAGTCGGTCATCACGACAGGCCGCCTCGTCGTTAATCTCGACGCGAAAACCGTTGAGGTCGCGGGCCAGCGCGTCCACCTCACCGGCAAAGAATATCAGATGCTGGAGCTTCTCTCGCTCCGCAAGGGCACCACGCTGACGAAAGAGATGTTCCTCAACCATCTCTATGGCGGTATGGACGAGCCTGAACTCAAAATCATTGACGTGTTTATTTGTAAACTGCGTAAAAAACTCGCCGCTGCGACACAAGGCGAGCATTATATCGAAACAGTCTGGGGGCGCGGCTATGTTCTTCGCGACCCGCAGGAGGAAAAAGCCCAATCTGTCGCGTAAGTCTCCCACGAACAACGCGACATTTATTCTAGCCTTGCACCGACAAGAAACGCCCCGGAAAAATCCGGGGCGTTTTTTGTCGCCCTCTGGAACCACCGCTGAGTGCTGGCGTTATCGTCCGGCAGGAACCGGAGACGCCTCTATGTCGGATATTGAGAAAGCTCGCGAAAACCCAGAAGCCCTTTTTTGGAGCGAAGTCGACGACGTCAATTCCGGTATGCTTGGCGTTGAGGGCAGCGGACAGCATTTGCAGCCCATGTCGCCCTATTGCGACCCCGACAATAGCTCCATCTGGTTCTTCACAGAAAAAGATTCTGACCTGCTCGGCGCCATAGAAGCTACGGACGGAAAAGCAATATTTACGGTCGTATCAAAGAGCCGGCACTTTCACGCCTGCGCCAGCGGTGTCTTGGTGGAGAACCTCAACCGCGCCAAGGTCGAGGAATACTGGAACCCGATCGCCGCCGCCTGGTATGCGGAAGGCAAGGACGACCCCAACCTCACCTTATTACAACTCAAACTTGAAGACGCATCCATTTGGGCGTCTTCAGGTAACCCGCTCGCTTTCGCCTGGCGCATCGTGAAGGGCAATTTGTCCGATGATCCGCCGGAAGATATGGGCGAGCGAAATCATTTCAGGTTTACGAGTTAGGCGGCGTTGACCGCCTCTTCCATCGCCAGCACCGTTTTCTTGCGGGCGACGCCCCAGCGATAATTATGTATGACGCCGGACGATAAAATCACCCGGTGACACGGAATCAGGACGGAGATGAGGTTGGCGCCCACGGCAGCGCCGACTGCGCGATTGGCCTTTGGCTTGCCGATGCCGGACGCAATGTCGCCATAGGTGCAACGTGCGCCATAAGGAATTCTCAATAGCGCTTCCCAGACCTTCAACTGGAAATTCGTGCCGCGCACATGAAGGCGCAAAGGCTCGTCGAGTTTGCGATTTAGCGCGAAGGCGAAAGCCTGCGCCGCGAACGGCGCCATATAGTCCCTGTCCTGAATAAATTCCGCCGCTTCCCAATCATGGGTCATCTCGGCGAGATGCAAGTCGTCACCCCCGTCTTCAGCGAAACTCATCCAGCAGACGCCTTTGTCAGTCGCCGCGATGAGGACCCGACCAAGCGGTCCGTTAAGAAATGCGTAACGAATGACAAGCCCCTGCCCACGGCGGCGATATTCCCCCGGCGTCATCGCCTCTGAGGCAAGAAACAGATCGTGAAGCCGCGACGATCCGGAAAGCCCCGCCGAGAAAGACGCGGATAACACATCCTCTCCCTCGGCCAGCGCGCGTTTGGCTTCCTGCGCCGCGAGGTATTGCAGGAAACGCTTTGGCGACACACCGGCTCCAGCCTTGAACATGCGCTGGAAGTGCGCCGGGGAGAGCCCCACATGGGCCGCCGTTTCCTCAAGCCCCGGGTGGGTTTCCGCATTGGCGGTGAGGAAATCGATGGCCCTCGCCACAGGCTCCAAAGCCTCGAGGCGAATGGTCGGGTGTATGGAGGAAATTGCGTTCATGCGCCTATTTATGCGGGAAAAACCGCCCTGGGACACCCGAATCTTGCGGGTCCGGCCCGCTTCTTTTACGCGCCATTAACCCTAATGGCGCCTAAATATCCGTGCAACAATCCGGAGGAGATCCTCAAATGGAAGATCTCAATTACATTATCGGTATCGGTTTTTCCGGCGCAGATCTGCCTCGCGCTGTGATCCTTGCTTTCCTGTTCGCCATGTTCGCCCAAGGCAACGGCAACATCTGGAAAGCCGGCCTTTTGGCCCTTCTTATCGACCGTACGGTCTGGCCGATCGCGGCCATGGGCGCATCGGGCGCGGAGCTGCAATCCGTTTATGCGGCGATCGCCGGTATGGCGAAAACGTTCAAAGCCGACATCGGCATTTACATCGTTCGGTATATCGGACTGGTGCTGATGATCGGCGGTTTCCGCTGGATGCGGGCGGGCATTCACGGGATGTCGCCGAAAAAGGCCGCGGCCTAGATTGGGCTAGGCTTTTTCGAACGCCGTAACAGCGTTCAGGCCGCCAAACGCAAATGAATTGGAGAGCGCGACAGCAATGTCGCGCTCTCTTGCTTTATTGGGCACATAGTCAAGGTCGCATTCCGGATCGGCTTCGTCATAATTGACCGTGGGCGGAACAATGCCTTCGCGCAGGGCGAGGATCGCCGCGATCGCCTCAATGCCGCCAGCGGCGCCCAAGAGATGCCCGTGCATGGACTTGGTGGAGGAAACAGCAAGCGCATCGGCGCCGGCGCCGAAGACAGAGCGGATCGCCTTCGTTTCTGTCGGATCGTTCAGAAGCGTCCCCGTACCGTGGGCGTTGACGTAAACGCGCGACGGGTCGTCGATGGAAATGTCTTTGAGAGCGAGTTTCATGGCGCCCGCAGCGCCATTGACGTCAGGATTGATCATGTCCTTGCCATCGGCGTTCATGCCGAAGCCCGATAAACGGCACAGAATGTCGGCGCCGCGCTTTTTGGCATGCTCTTCTTCTTCAAGAATGAGCACCCCCGCGCCTTCACCAATCACAAGGCCTTTGCGGTTTTTCGAAAACGGCCGACAAGTCTCGTCGGAGAGGATATGCATCGCCTTCCAGGCCTCAAGCGCGCCATAGCAGAGGATCGCCTCACTCGCGCCTGCAAAGGCGACGTCGGCGGCGCCGGATTTGATCAGCTCCGCGCTGACGCCGATCGCATGGGCTCCGGTGGCGCAGGCGCTTGAAACCGCAAAAGCCGGGCCACGAACGCCATATTTAATCGTAAGATGACTGGCGGCGGCGTTGGGAATGATTTTAAGAATGGTCAGCGGATGTGGGCGGCGTTCGCGGCAAAGCATCGCTACGTATCCGGCGTCGAAGGTGGATTGTCCGCCAATCCCTGTGCCGATGATGCAGGCTGTGCGAGCACCCAGCGCTTCATCAAACTCAAGACCCGACTGTGCAGCCGCCTCTTCCGCAGCGAGCGCCGCAAGCTGGGAGAACCGGTCGGCGCGCATGAGCTGCGGGCTTAATTCCTTGATGCGGTCTTCGAGACCGTCGATCGGCGCAACAGGAACACTCAGCGAAAATCTGTCGGCGCTGTATTCCCGTTCCTGAATGGCGCAGCGGCCAGCAAAAAGCCCATCGCGAAACGCTGCAACGCTGGCGCCCAGCGGCGTGACCGCGCCCAGTCCCGTAACGACAATATTTCTACTCATTGGGGGTGGGCCATGCCTTGCATCTATTTCTTGATAAGCTTGTCGAGAGCGTCGATCAGATCGCCAACGGTCGCCATATCGCCGAACGGATTTTCATTGGCGTTGAACGGCACCTCTACGCCAAGTTTCTCCTCAACCTCATAAATGATTTCGACGACGGAAAAGGAATCGATACCAAGATCTGCGATCGGCGTTTCACGACTGAGCTCGCCTGTGAGCCCTACCGCATGGTCCTTGATAATCTCGAGCAGGGTCGGTTCCAGTTCGGCCATTGATCTCTCCATTCCTCGCCTCCGGTCTTAGCCGACACCGCCGGAAAAGCCTAGGCCACCGGGCAGATATGAAGGCGCCGAGTGGCGCTCAATCCCGGAAATTCTGGTATTGGAGAGGCTGTTCGAGCTTCATTCCCTTGACGAAGGCGATCACCTCCTGAAGGTCGTCGCGCTTTTTACCGGTGACGCGCAGCTCCTCGCCCTGGATCGCGACCTGCACCTTCAATTTTTCGCCCTTGATCGCCTTGACGATTTTCTTGGCGAGTTCCTTGTCGATGCCTTCCTTGATCTTCACCTGCTGGCGCACGGATTGTCCCGCGGCCGGCTCTTCCTTCTGATAGTCGAGAGAGCCCGGCTCGATGCCGCGCTTTTGCATGTTGCCTTGCAGAATTTCATGCATCTGACGGAGCTTCATGTCGTCATCGGCAAAGATCGTGATGACGCCGTCTTTCAATTCGACGGTCGACTTCGATCCCTTGAAATCATAACGCGTCGAAATTTCACGCGTCACATTTTGAATGGCGTTGTCCGCTTCGGAAAGATCAACTTCGGAAACAATGTCAAAAGAGGGCATAGGCTTGTCTCATTTCTGTTTCTTCAACTCTTCGCGGGATTCAGGCGCTCCCGCAAGCAAGGCAAAATAAACGCCAGACGGTCTGTAAGCCGGGTTCTGTCCTTCTTGCGAAGGGACGGCCATTCCTCTAGGCGCGCCATTGCTGACGCGCTCAAGCAACCAACCCGGACGGCTCGGCGCGGAAACACGCCTGCCCCAACGGGGCGCGCCATCCCTATTCGGTCTTGCTCCAGGCGGGGCTTGCCATGCCCGTCCCATTGCTGGGCCGGCGGTGCGCTCTTACCGCACCTTTTCACCCTTACCTCTAAAAGAGGCGGTTTGTTCTCTGTGGCGCTTTCCCTCAAGTCACCCATTTTCAGGGATAACCCGGCCGGGCGTTACCCGGCGCCTTGTCTCCATGGAGCCCGGACTTTCCTCGTGCGGCATATGCCGTCCGCGACCGTCCGACCGTCTGGCGGGGAGTGATGTGGCCGTCCAGGAGGGCGAGGTCAAGGCTCACGCCCTCCCGTGGTTCACGGGGCCGGTGATACCCCTTATAGATCCGATATGAAGCGGGTTTCTCTCTTACGCCATGCCGAGGCGGCCGACGCTACGCCGGGGATCCAGGACCTCGACCGGCCACTGACGCCCCGTGGACGCGAGGACGCCAAGCTGATGGGCGCGTTTCTGGCGAAGCGCGAACCGCTTCCCGACATTGTTTTGTGCTCGCCTTCCGCCAGAACCCGCGAAACCCTTGACTGCGCCCGCTTGCCAGACCTGAAAGAAACGATACTCAATCCGGCGATCTACCACGCCTCGGCGGAGCAAATCCTTGCGGCCATCAAAGCGCTGCCCGAGTCGTCCGATCACGTTCTTGTCGTCGGGCACAATCCCGGATTTCACGACCTTGCGGTAAACCTCGCTGCGCCAACCACCGGCGACGCCGGCGCTCTTAAACGCGTGACAAAGAAATTTCCGAAAGGCGCCCTGGCGTCGTTCGAATTCGATATCGACGCCTGGCGCGGCGCAGAATTTAATGTCGGACGTCTGACCGGCTTTACGCGGCCAAAAGATTTGCATCGACGATAAACCGCCTATAGAGCCAAGCGCGTTTATGGCGGGCGAGCGATGGCGGCTCTTTATCACTATAACAACGAAGCCGAGGTGATCCGCATCGGCGAGGGGTTTGCCGCGGCGAACCTGCCGAAGGCGGAATGGACCCATGGCGCTCACTGGGCCGCCGCCTTCTGGCTCATCGCAAAGCGCCCGGACCTCAAGCCTCTAACCTTGTGAAACAGAAAATGGCGGAGAACGCACAAGACGTTTAGAGTGCGGCAAAAGAATGGGGACGTTCATATGCGATTTCTTGCTGCACTGGCCGTTATCATTGTCGCGCTGTTGCATTTCGGCTTTCTGGCGCTCGAAATGTTCTACTGGGATCACCCCGTCGGCCAAAAGATATTTTCCATGACGCCGCAGCAATCGGCGGAAACCGCCGCGCTGGCCGCCAATCAGGGCCTTTATAATGGCTTCCTCGCAGTCGGCTTATTATGGGGTGTGATCGCCCGCAAAACCGATGTCGTGATATTCTTTTTGCTATGCGTGCTGGCCGCCGGAATATTCGGCGCTATCACTGCAAAGCCGACAATCCTGTTCATTCAGGCCGCGCCTGCCGCCCTCGCTCTCCTACTC
>JAUIEG010000833.1 GCA_030428745.1 Alphaproteobacteria bacterium | reverse complement strand
CACCATCATTCTCGGCGCGCTTTTCAGCGCACTTCAGGCGGTGGAATATTACGAGGCGTTGAGCCTCGACATGTTCAAGTTTTCCGGCGGCGGCATTTACGGCGCCTCGTTCTTCATGGCGACCGGCTTCCACGGGCTTCATGTGATCATCGGCACGATCTTCCTGATTGTCTGCCTGTTCCGCGCCCTCGCAGGCCAGTTCACGGCGGAGCGCCATTTCGGCTTCGAATGCGCCGCCTGGTACTGGCACTTTGTCGACGTGGTCTGGCTGTTCCTGTTCGCCTTTATCTATGTCCTCGGCAATCAGGGGCTTTTGTCCTAAGCTGCAAACGCAGCAGCCAGAGGAGGGCGTCTCATGCGCTCTCTACCATTTTTTCGTCTCTCGATAGCGCTTGCCGCCATGCTGGCGCTTGGCGGGTGCCTTGTTTCCGACTTGCCGGTGCTCGATGCGCGAACGGGTAAAGCGCGGCCTCTCAGTGACGGCGACTATCTCGGCTGTCCGCTTGAGAATGGCGAGGTCCAGGCTGGCGATGATTGCGACCGTCTAAAGGTGCGGTGGGAAAAGGACCGGCGCTACAGTTTCGTCAATCCCGAAGAAGACGATGATCCCGCTTATCTGCGGTTCCGCCGGGTCGGGCGCGGCGGTTACGCGGTGCAGTCGTCGGAGAGCGACGGGTTTATGTATTACTATGGCGCGGCCCGTGATGATGGCGTGCTCCTTGTCATGATGAATTGCCCCGACTTGCCGGCGGAATTGCGCTCCCGTCTGATTGAGCGCGGCGATCTTGAACCTGACGATGAAAAATTCTCTGTCTGCAAAGTGAAAACATTGCGCGGGCTGAAAGAGGCGGCGAAGGCCTATCACCGGGGCGATGTCGACCAGATGATGGACGCCTCCATCTTGATCGTCGCTGCGCCGCCGCTAGAAGAAACGGAATAATCCCAAGCTATGACCTATTATCCTCCTGTCTCTCCTTACGCCGCCGGGTTTGGCGGCAAATGTCCGCGTTGCGGTCAGGGGAAATTATTTGACGGCTTTTTGAAACTGGGACCCCGGTGCGAAATTTGCGGGCTTGATTATGCGAAAGCTGACTCCGGCGACGGGCCGGCGGTGTTTGTGATCTTCATTGTCGGCTTTCTTGCGGTGGCGCTCGCTTTCATCGCCCGCTTTGTCTGGTTTGCGCCCATCGGGGTGGCGCTGGGGCTCAGCATTGGCTTGGCGATCGCCCTGATTCTCGGATTGTTGCGTCCCTTGAAAGCCACCATGATCGCGGTGCAATACGCCAACAGGGCCGAAGAAGGCCGTCTCGACGAATAGATGGGCGCTTATCGTTTTCAGTTTCGTCCGGCGCTCACTGTTGTCAGCGTGATTGCGCTGGCGGTTCTGGTGACGCTTGGCTCCTGGCAGTTGCGCCGCCTGGAGTGGAAAGAAAGCCTGATCGCGCAGGTTGAGGCGCGCGTGGATGCAGACCCCATTCCGTTTGCAGAGGCTTTGCGCCGCGCCAAAGACGGCGAGCC
>JAUIEG010000113.1 GCA_030428745.1 Alphaproteobacteria bacterium | reverse complement strand
TATCAACGGGATATGAAGATAGTTGCCGGGAAGCTTGTCCACAAAACGCGGCGCACTCCCCTGCATCACCGCCGAGGCCCGCAAATACTCCTTGCCGAGCGCAGCCGGATCGACCGCCGCCGAGGCGCGGATTGTTTCCGGCGCCCAGCGTTCCGGATTATCGCTTTTCGCCAGCCTGCGGACGGAAAGGCCGAATTGTTGAAGCTCGCCAGCGGATTCCACCATGGAGTGACTTGCGATGATGCGTTCAATCAGGGTTGTGCCTGTGCGCGGCTGGCCGACAACAAAGATCGGGGACGGATCGTCATGGCCAGCGCGAGTCTCCGCCGCCCAGTCGGCGTTGAAAGTTTCCTGCAGCGTTGCAAACATCGCTTCCTCAGCGGCTTCGTTATAGTCGAGGGTCGCCCGTTTCGCCTTCGCGCCGGTCTCAAAAGCGTGGAACGCCTCGTCCCACGCTTCACAGTCTTCGTATTCCTTGCCGGCGGCGTAGGCGAGAAAAGCGCGAGAAGCATTGTCCCGCGCCGTCGTCGCCTTTTCCATGAGCGCATCGGCGCGCGCAGGGTTTTCGGCTTTCTTTAATGACGAAAACAGCCACTCCGCCTGGGCGATGTCGTCATGGCGCGCAAGCAACCCGGTCAAGGTCTTTTCCGCCGCTTCCCGCTCCCCGAGAAATATCTCGGCGCTGGCGAGATTGACCTGAAAAGCGGGCTGATCCGGCGCGCGCTGGACCGCGCGCGAATACCATATCTTCGCTTGCTGCTGATCGCCGAGCGCGGATGACACAACCCCGATGAGATCCGCCGACGCCGCATCGGAAGGCTTGGCCGCTATTGCTTTTTCGAGCGCCTGTTCGGCGCGCAGAGGCTGGCCCAGCCGGATGAAAATGCGCGACAGATTGGCCCATCCGGCGCCATGGCCCGGGGCGAGCTTCACCACTGACCCAAAGGCGCTGGCCGCTGTCTTGAGATCGTTCATGTCGAGCGCGATCAATCCGACCAGAAAATGGATTTCCGGATGGGCGCGGTCGATCATCATCGCCGCCTTGCAACACTCGCCCGCCTTCGACGCATCGCCCCGGTTCAGGGCCGCGAATCCCTCGCGCAGGAGCCCGGCAATCCGCTGTTTCTTGTCGCTCATCCAAGCCTTCCGCTGGGGCGCCCTCTTGTGGAGAAGCGCGGCCCGTGATCATCATGGCGCATGATGGAAGATTTCGCCGGGCGATGAAAGAGACACAACCGGCGCGGAAAAATGAGAGAGTTCATGAAGATCAAGACGCTCAGCCTCGCTGCTTTGACGATGCTCACCCTCGCCGCATGTGGTTCAGAAGAACAAGCCGCGCCAACGCAAAGCGCAGATACAATCTTCGTGAATGGCCGTATTTATACGGCGAACGATGACCGCGCTTTTGCGGAAGCCTTTGCTGTGAGCGGTGACGAGCTTGTCGCCATAGGCGCTAATAGCGACCTTGACGCGCTCAAGAGCGCTGACACGGAAATCATCGATCTTGAAGGCCGTCTCGTTCTCCCCGGCCTCCATGACGCGCATATCCATCCGATCAGCGCCATGCCGGTCCCCGTCTGCAGCCTTGAAAACGCGCCGATGACTCTGGCGGAAATCGTCGCATACGCCAGCGACTGCACCGCCCAGCCCGGCATGGCCGAAGGCGACTGGCTCGTTGTGCTGGCGTGGAACTTCGCCGCCGGAAACCAGCCTGGCGAGGAGTTTAAAAGCATCCGTGAAGCGCTAGACGCCGTTTCAACACAGCAGCCCGTAATCCTGCGCGGCAGCGACGGGCATCATTACGGAGTCAATTCCGTCGCCCTTGCCCGCGCGAAAAACGCCGATGGCGACATTGTCGGCTTTACCAAGGAAACGCTCGCGACTGACTTCGCAGAGCTTGCGGCCTATATCGGCGTAGACGAGACCGGCGAACCAAACGGACGGCTCACGGAAGATTATGCGCTGACCGCGATTGATGCAGGCAACCTTCTCGATTCCGGTCTCGCAAAATCGCGCGAGGCGCCGGAACTGTTAATGGAGGTGACGCTTCCCAAGGGCATCACCTCATTTCTTGACGCCGCAGCCAACCCGGAAACGCTCGATATTTATGACGCCTTGCGCGCGAAAGACGGTTTCCATGCGCGTGCGCATCTGGCCCTCTATTTCGACCCAAGTGAGTATGGCGACGAAAGCGGCACGGTCGATTACACGGCGATTTTGAGCAAAGCGAATGCGATCCGCGAAAAATATGCCGACGACCCCCTGATTGAAGCTGACTTTTTAAAACTCTTTGCTGACGGCGTTCTGGAGGGAGACCCCCTCTCCGACCCACCGATGCTGCCCAACGCCGCTTTCTCGCGGAATTATTTGCAGCCGATCTATGAATGGGATGACGAGGCTCAATGGGTGCGGGTCGCCGGTTATGTGGATACGTCAAGCGCGCTTTGCGAGGAAACGCGCGCCGCGATCACGGCCGGGAACAGGCCTGACGTCGTCGCCTTCAAGGCGGCCAACGGTTTCCATCCGCTGCAGTGTCTCGAAGCCAACGGCGTTCTTCAGCATCCTGAAGATATGATCATGGATTATGTGCGCGAAGGCGATAAAGCCGGCTTCACCTGGCACATCCACGCTATCGGCGACCGCGCAATTCAAACCTCTCTCGACGCGATTGAAGCGGCGCGCGCGACCAATGGCGGCGCCAACAAACACATCCTCACGCACTTGCAACTGGTGCGGCCTGAAGACTTTGACCGCTTCGCCGCCAATGACATCTATGCGTCCTTCACCTTCGCCTGGGCGTCGCGCGATACGCAGTATGACGCGACGGTCATCCCCTTTATCGACCGCGCCGACGGGCCGAACGGCATGTACGATCCTGACGGCTATTATTTCCGCAATGTCTATCCGGCCGCGTCCCTGCGCGATGCCGGTGCAGTCATCATCGCGGGCTCCGACGCGCCGGTGGACACGAAAGATCCCCGTCCCTTCATCAATATTGAAGGCGCCGTTTCACGCTCCATTTTCGGCTTGCCGCCGCTCAATGAAGATCAGGCGATCTCCATCTATGAGGCCGTTGACGCTTATACGATCAACGCCGCGAAAGCGCTGAAACAGGCCGATATCGCGGGCTCGCTGGAGCCCGGCAAAAAAGCCGATTTCATCATTCTCGACCGCGATATTTTCGACCTCGCCGAAAACGGCAACGCCGCGGATATCAGCGAAACGAAAGTTCTGGAAACCTGGTTCGCCGGAAAGAAAGTCTATACGTCCGGAGAATAGCCGCGAACGATATTGCTCATGCCCTGCATGATGTCTTCCCGGACAGCGGCTTCGAGTTTCTCCGCGTCCCCGGCGCGCAAGGCGGCGACGACTTCCTTATGCTTGTCGTCGTCAAGCGACGACGTCCCGAGCCGGCCGATCACGACGCGCATGAACGGGCCGGTCTGGAGCCAGAGGCTTTCCACCAGCCCGAGATAGACCGGCGCCCCGGCCGCTTCATAAAGCGCGAAGTGAAATTCGCTGTTGTATTTTGCGTAATCGGCGCTGTCGCCGCGTTCGATCGCCTGATCGAGCGCGTCGTCGATTTCCGTAAGCGTCGCAGCCAACGCCTCGCGCGCGGCGGGCGGCGCTTTCACTGCGCGTCCCGCAAGCGACGGCTCCAGCGCCAGACGCGCATCGCAAAGCTCGTCGAGCTTTTCCTGGGTCATCCGCGCGACGGCCACGCGTCGTGTTGGCGTAATCTCCAGCGCCCCTTGCGCGGCGAGCTGGCGAATCGCCTCGCGCGCCGGCATGGCGCTCACCCCGAACTCGGCGGCGAGCCCGCGCACGGACAGCGCGCGGCCCGGCTCAAGCTGGCCCGAAATGATCGCCCGGCGAAGTCGCTGATAGACTTCCTCGTGCACCGCCGCCGGGCGGGAGGGGTTATTATCCAATGAAGATTTATCCGGGGCCGCAAACGCCGTCATGATCATCGCCTTTTTTAAAGCCATGCCCGCTTCCCTGTCAGCGTTGACCGCGCATGTCGGTGGGGGACCTTACGGCCTTTCCGGGTAAAATAAAGACCGGCCGGCGCGCCTGTGGCCCCGCTTGCCGAATGGGTCTTGCGCGGCGTTGCGCCCCGGATTAAACGTGATCACATTCTGACGGCTTGCGCCGGGTTCGCCCTTTGTTAGGCTTCAAAAGGCGAGAATGGAGCCTGTGCTGGCGGCGGGCGCTGTCGGGAAGACTCTCCCGGGTGCAAAGCCCCGGAACAACGAAATGAGTATCAACGGGCGTATCTGCGCAGCCAGTCCGGCGGGCGCGGCCGCTCAAGGTGATTTATGGACTTAAGCGATCTGAAAGAATGGATGCGCGAACGCCGCATCGGCGATGTGTCGTGCCTGACGCCGGATATGAGCGGCGCCGCGCGCGGCAAGAACATGACCCCCGGTCTGTTTCTGTCGAGCCTTGAAAATAAAAGCCTCCGGATTCCGGAGGCGACCTACACCATCTCGGTTCATGGCGAGATGAGTTATAATCAACATGTCGCCGGCACCGAGCGCGATCTCGTGCTCGCGCCGGACCTGTCAACGATCCACCTTGCGCCATGGAACACCGACGCAACCGCAGCGGTGATCTGCGACGCCTTCACCGATCAGGGTGCGCCGTTCAACCTCGCCCCGCGTCAGGTGCTGCGCAATGTGGTCGAGCTTTACCGCCAGAAAGGATGGACGCCGATTGTCGGGCCGGAAGTTGAGTTTTATCTCATCGCCCGTTTCACCGATGTGGTGCTGGAGCCGCGCGCGCCCGACGGCGCGTCAGGGCTTCGCGAATTCGGACAGCATGTCTATTCACTCGACGCCATCGATGAATTCGACCAGATGTTCGAAGAGATCTACCAGTTCTGCGATATCCAGCATATCGATCTGGAAACGCTCATCCATGAAGACGGCCCCTGTCAGTTCGAAGTGAACATCCGCCACGGCGAGGCGATGAAAGTCGCCGACCAGCTCTTTCTCTTCAAGCGTCTCGCCCGGCATGTGGCGAAACGGCATGGCATGTTCGTCACCTTTATGGCGAAGCCTTACGCCGACGAGAGCGGCTCATCGATCCACCTTCATCAAAGCGTTGTCGACGCCAAGACCGGCAAGAATATTTTCGCCGACGCCAATGCCGAAGACACGGACAAGTTCCGCCACTATATCGGCGGCCTTCAGGCGCATCTGCCGGCGGCGATGCCGCTCTTTGCGCCCTACACCAATTCCTATAACCGTTTCGAAGCGTTCATGAGCGCGCCCACCAACACCCATTGGGGCCGCGAAAACCGAACGGTCGGCTTGCGCGTTCCCTCAAGCGGCCCTGGCGCGCGCCGGGTCGAAAACCGCATATCCGGCGCCGACATCAATCCCTATCTCGCCATCGCCGCGTCGCTCGTCTGCGGCTATATCGGGATGGTCGACAAGACCGAACCGCGTGCGGAATATGTCGGCCAGGGTTATGAAGACCGCGAACGCCCCCTGCCCGCAACGCTGACCGAAAGCGTCGAAACATTCGCAAATTCAGAAGTCCTGAAAAATTATCTGGGCGAAGGTTTCGTGGATACATACACCGCGATCAAGCGTTCCGAATATGAACACCGTTCAAGCGTCCTGAGCCCCTGGGATGTGCGTTACCTTATGGTCAATGTGTAATCATGAAATCGAATCTCGACATCAGGGCGCTCGACAACGCCCACCACCTGCACCCGTTCACGACCCATCATGAACTGCGTGAAAAAGGCCCGCGCGTTATCACCCATGCGGACGGCGTTTATATTTACGACGAAGACGGCAAGCGCATTCTCGACGGCATGGCCGGGCTCTGGTGCGTACAGCTGGGTTATGGCCGGCAGGAACTGGTCGACGTCGCCGCCGAGGCGATGAAGACGCTGAGCTACTACAATCTCTTTTTCCAGACCACGACGCCTTACGCCGCGAAACTCGCAGACCTCATTTCACAGAAAACGCCGGAAGGCCTCGACCAGATCACCTTCGCCTGTTCGGGATCCGAAGCCGTGGACAGCGCCATCAAGCTGATCTGGTACTACTGGAACCTCGAAGGCAAACCGGAAAAGAAAGCGATCATCGCGCGTGAGCGCGCCTATCACGGCTCTACGGCGGCGGCGGCCAGTCTTTCCGGTCTCCCCTTCATGCACGGGATATTCGATTTACCGCTGCCGCGCTTTCATCATATCGGGCCGACGCCCCATTATTACGAATACGGCGAACCCGGCGAAAGCGAACATGATTTCGCCATGCGCTGCGCGAAGGCGCTTGAGGACAAAATCCTTGAGCTGGGCCCTGACAATGTCGCGGCCTTCGCCGGGGAGCCGGTAATGGGCGCCGGCGGACTGATGCTTCCGCCTGAAGGCTATTGGCAGGAAATCGAACGCATCTGCCGCAAATATGATGTCCTTCTGTGGTCGGATGAAGTGATCTGCGGTTTCGGCCGCACCGGCGAATGGTTTGGCTGCCAGACTTACGGGTTCACACCCGACATCATGACCATGGCGAAGGGCGCCACCAGCGGGTACCAGCCGCTTTCCGCCGTCGCCCTCAACAAGCGCGTGGCGGAGCCGATCATCAACGCCGATACCGAAATGGCCCACGGGTTCACCTATTCCGGACACCCGGTCGCCGCCGCCGTCGCCATCCGCAATATCGAACTGATCGAAGAGTTGGGGCTGGTCGGCCCGCGCGGCGAAAAAACTGCACGTTATTTTCAGGAAAAACTGGCAACGCTCGACGATCATCCGCTGGTGGGCCAGACGCGCGGCGTCGGCCTTCTCGGCGCGCTCGAACTCGTCAAGAACAAGGATACGAAAGAGCGGTTTTCACCCGACGGACATGCCGGCGTCGTTTGCCGCGGTCATTGTTTTGAAACCGGCGTCGTCATGCGCGCCGTCGGCGACACCATGTTCCTGTGCCCACCGCTGGTCATCACCGACGCCGAAATCGACGAGCTGTTTGACCTTGTGCGCACAGCGCTTGATAAATCAGCGACAGAACTCAGCGTCTGACAGGCATCATGGCGGGACCGGATCAACAACTGAAAGCGCAGGCGAAAACATTTCTGGAAGACCATCCGGAAGTAAAATTCGTCGATGCTTTTCTCGCCGATCTCAATGGCGTGCTCCGCGGCAAACGCCTGCCCGCCGGTCAGGCTCTAAAAGTTTTCAAAAGCGGATTACGCCTTCCCCGCTCCCTGATCGGTGTCGATGTGTGGGGCTATGACGTTATGGAAAACGGGCTGGTGCTCGAAACCGGCGATGTGGACGGCTTGTGCTTTCCCACTGGCGGCGGCCTCCTGCCCTGCTCGTGGACCGACGGCGAAGCCGCACAGATCATGCTGATGATGGGCGATGAAGATGGCGGTCCGTTCAGCGCCGATCCGCGCCAGTTGCTCATCGACATGAAGGCGCGTCTTGCGGCCATCGGCCTTCACCCCGTGGCGGCGATGGAGCTTGAATTCTATCTTCTTTCCAAAAGCACTGACGAACTCGGCCGCCCCCTGACGCCAGCGCGCAACGCCACCAAGCGGCGCATTGGCGATGCGCGCATGTACGCTATGAGCGAGCTTGACGATTTCGGCGGCTTTTTCAGCGACCTCTACGCCGCTTGCGAGGCGCAGGGCCTTCCCCTCGGCGCAGCGATTGTCGAAGGCGGCGCCGGGCAATTCGAAGTGAACCTGATGCATCAGGCGGATGTTGTCGCCGCCGCAGATCAGGCGGTGCTGTTCCGGCGTACGGTCAAAGGCGTCGCGGATAAGCACGGTCTGATCGCCAGTTTTATGGCGAAACCCTTTGGCGACCTCGCAGGCAACGGCCTTCATGTTCATATG
>JAUIEG010000112.1 GCA_030428745.1 Alphaproteobacteria bacterium | reverse complement strand
CGCCTTTTTGTCGCTTCTTTATAATGGCGAGTTACAGCCGGTGCTGGCCCCGGCGGAAGATTGCGGCAACTACATTCCCTATAAGCGCACTTCTTTTGGCGGGGATGCGCTGGAACAACGCGGCGCCGGACAGAGCGCCTCCTCACTCGCCGCTATTCTTTCCATCAAAGACTATCCGTCGGCCACCACGCCCGGCGTGATCGACAATCTCCTGCGCCTGCCTTTTGAACTTGTCGTTTCTGAAAGCTTTCACTTCGCCGACCGGCAGGCGGCGCAGGAGAGGATCGATCTTGCCTTGAGGCGCCTGCGCGCCGCCGACGACGATACGGTGACGTTGAAACGCGGCCTGAAGACGGCGAAAGACGATGCGGCGTCGGGCGCATCGGGCTTTGGTGAACATCACATGACGGTGATGGCGCGCGCCGACGATATGGAGGCGCTTGATAACGCCGCCGCCCAAACGCAGGCGGCGCTAGCCGATATCGGCGCCATCGCCGTGCGCGAGGACTTGAACCTCGAGCCCGCTTTCTGGGCGCAGTTTCCAGGCAATGAAGCCTACATCGCCAGGCGCGCCATGATATCCACAGCGAATTTCGCTGGGCTTTGCTCCATGCATGGCTTTCCCATTGGCGCAACCGAGGACAATTTCTGGGGCGCGCCGGTGACAATTTTCGAAACGACGGCGTCGACGCCTTATTATTTCGACTTTCACGAAGGCGATCTCGGGAATTTTCTGATGATTGGTCCGTCCGGGTCGGGAAAGACGGTCTTTCTCAACTTTCTGCTGGCGCAAACCCGCAAGCTCGATGCGCGGCTGATCTTCTTCGACAAGGACCGCGGCGCGGAAATATTCCTGCGCGCCATTGGCGGGCACTATGATATCCTGCGTGAAGGGGAACCTTCCGGTCTCAATCCGCTTGCCATCGCCGACACGCCGGCGAACCGTGCGTTCCTGCGCGCTTTTATTGCGCGACTCGTCACTGCGCCGGGAATGGAGCTAACTCCGGAGGAGCGCAGCCTGATCGCTGATGCGGTCGACAGCAATTTTGAACAGGATCTTTCCTTCCGGCGTCTGCGTTATTTTGTGGAGCTTTTGAGCGGCGCCAGCCGCAGCGCCGCCGGCGGGCTCGCTGCGCGCATGGCGCGCTGGCATGGGACTGGTGAATATGCCTGGCTATTTGACAACGCGGCGGACCATTTGCGCATCGACGCACCCGTCATGGGTTTCGACATGACCGATATTCTCGATGCCCCGGATCTGCGCGGACCCGCCATGATGTACCTCTTCCATCGCATCGGCCAGCGGCTTGACGGAACCCGAACCGCCATCGTCATCGACGAAGGCTGGAAAGCGCTTGACGATGAGGTTTTCTCCCGCCGGCTGAAGGACTGGCTCAAAACGATACGCAAACGCAATGGCATAGTCGGCTTCGTGACGCAGTCGGCGCGCGACGCCCTCGACAGCCAGATTTCAGCGACCATTACGGAACAGACGGCGGCGCAGTTCTTTCTTCCCAATTCGCGGGCGCAGGAAAATGAATATTGCGGTGGTTTCGGCCTTTCGTCACATGAATTCGATATTGTGAAATCGCTGCCGGAACACTCGCGCTGCGTGCTTATCAAAAAAGGCGGGCATTCTGTTGTTGCACGCCTTGATCTCTCCGACATGCCGGGCGTTCTTAAAATTCTCTCCGGGCGGGAGGAAAGCGTGCGCCTTGTCGATCGTTTGCGTCGTGAGCATGGCGACGACCCCGCCGCCTGGTTGCCGCCTTTTCTCGGGCGTGACGCCAAGGCCTTCGGCCTCAAACAACATGTATACAGGGAGGCGGCGGAATGACAGGCGACATTTGCGCGGCGCCTTCCGAGGGCATGATCGCGCCACTCTTGAATCAGGTGGATTGCCAGATCGCCTCCTATGTGGAGACGACCTATGCGACGTTGTTCGGGCCGTTCGGTTTCCTCGAACCCGTGCTCACGGGCGCGCTTACGATATATATAGGCTTTTACGGTTTTCAGCTCATTATGGGGCGCGGCGGCTTGAGCCTTTCCGGCCTTGCGCCGAAAATCCTGCTCATCGGGCTTGTTCTCGCCTTTGCGACGCGGTGGGGCGCCTATCAGGCGATTTTTCTCAATCTCTTTTACGGCGGCGCGGATGAGATCGCCGCCATGATGCTCGGTGGCGGGCATGACAGCGTTTTCATACGTCTCGATGCTGTGCTGAAAGAAATTATCCGTCTCGCCAATGAATGGAACCTGGGCGCCATCAATCAGCCCGACGGATTTGGCGCGGCGGCGGCGCAGCAGCAGGCGACGCGTGAGCCCACCCTGCCGAAATCGGCGGGCGCCGTAAATCTTTTATGGTTCAGTGCAATCACGCTGGCGCTGTCGACGGCGGGTGTTCTGATTATCGCTAAAATCTTGCTCGGCGTGTTGTTGGCCGTGGGCCCGCTGTTGATTTTGGCAGCGCTTTTTTCCGGCACGCGCGGCCTTTTCGAAGGCTGGCTCAAGACCCTGATGCTGTATGCGCTTGTCGCAGCATTTGCGACGGCGCTGGCTGGCGGTCTGATGCAGCTTGCCGAACCCATGGTGATAGAGATTTCCGACATGCGCCGATCAGGCCTTGCTGATCCGCAACCCGTCTTCGTGCTGGCGGTGACGGCGTTTATTTTTGCGCTCCTCATGGGGCAGGTTCTGCGTATGTGCGGGCGGCTCACGTCAGGCTGGCGATTGCCGGCGGGGCAGATGCAACAGGCTTCCACGCAGGCGCAGCCGGAACCGGGCGCGCCATCGGTAAGGCCGTCCAATGACAATAGCCGCGTCGTAGACATGGTTGTTGCGGTGGAACGAGGCGGCGGCGGGTCACGCATGCGAACTGTCACTGAAGCGGCGCAATTTTCGGCGCCGGCGGCGTCCGGCCTCGCTAGCCGCCGCACACGCCAGCGCTATCGCGGTTTTGGCGCACCCTCGATGAAAGGAAAGTTTGCATGAAGCGCTTTCTCTTCATCTTAGCGGTTCTTGGCGGCCTGCTCTCGACAGCGGCGCAGGCAGATTCGCGCATCAAGACGCGGACCTATACGGAGAACAGGGTCTATGCGCTTACTGGCCATCTTGGGTTTCAAACGGTCATTGAATTCAATGACGATGAAACCATTGAGAATGTCGCCATTGGCGATTCCGTCGCCTGGCAGGTAACGCCCAACCGCCGCGGCGATGTGATGATCCTCAAACCCATCGCGGAGGCGCCGCCGACCAATATGACGGTGGTGACAAACTTGCGGCATTATATTTTTGAACTGCGTGTCAAGAAAGCGTCGGAAGCGAAACCGGGAGAGATGGTGTTCGTCCTGCGCTTTTCCTATCCGGGTGAACAAAAGGCGCAAGAAGCGCTACAGGCTCAGGAGGCAAGCCTGGCCGCAGCGGCGCCGTCGCCTGAAGAGCGTGCGGTTAACCGCGATTATACATATGAAGGCGATCGTGAAATCCTGCCGGCGCAAGTTTTCGACGATGGTCGCGCGACCTATTTCCGCTGGGCGGAGGGCATGCCTGCGCCGGCGATCTTTCTTCTCGACGAGGATGAGAAGGAAAGCGTCGTCAATCATGGTTTTGAAGACGGGTTTGTCGTGGTCGACCGTGTGGCGCGCGTCTTTTCCCTGAAACATGGCGGCTACGAAACGCTGATTCACAATGACGGTTACACGCCCATTGACCCGGGGCCCGAGGCGCCGCAGGCGCGGGAGAAAAAGCGCGGCTTTTTCGGGCGCGTCTTTGGCGGCGACGCCGATGATGACAATGGGGATGCGGGCTGATGTGGACCAAGGGCGGGCGCGACCCGCGATCCGATATGTCGAAAGCCACGCTTGAAGCAGCGAACGCTTACGCGATTCCGCGCGTTGCGGAAAACACCAGCGATCGGCTCACAGGTTTTCTCGGTGCAACGGTTTTGTTGATGCTGGGCCTGTTTGTCTTCAATCAGTTGAGCAAAGGGCGCGAGACCGCGTCCATTGATGCGATGATGGCGGAAACGCGCGCGCAGCTTTCAGCGGCGCAAACTGAAGCGGAACAGGCGCGACGCGAAGCCTTGCAGGCGCAAGCTCAGGTAAGGCGCGCCGAACAGCGTACAGCCATGCGGACGAAAACGCCGCCACAGCAATCGGTCGCGCGAAGCAGCGACGGCGCGCCGGAACAAGCCAATTTGCGTTCGCCTGCGCTTGTTGTGGACAATAGCCGCGCAGGCGCTGGAGGCGGGGGTGAGGCGGGCGATCCAGCGAGCGCCGTCGCCAACGCCGTGAATGGCCTAACGGCATCGGAAACCTTTGCCCAGCGTGTCGGCGCCGCCGGTCCAGAAACCGTGCGCGCCACCATGATCGAAGATATGTCCCGCGTTGTGCCCCAGGGAACGATTGTTTCCGGCGTTCTTGAAACCGCGATCAATTCCGATCTTCCCGGGTTTGCCCGCGCGATTGTGTCGGAAAATATCCGCAGCCTCGACAATCGCACCGTCCTGATTCCGCGCGGCAGCCGGCTGATCGGCCAATACCGCTCGGGGCTGGCGGTGGGGGAATCGCGCGCCTTTGTGATATGGACGCGGCTTTTGACGCCGGACGGTGTGTCCATCGAGCTCGCCTCGCCGGCCACTGACACGCTTGGCCGCGCCGGTCTTGGTGGGAAGGTCAATCGCCATTTTTTCCAGCGTTTCGGCTCGGCGATCCTGCTATCGGTGATCGATGTGGGCGCCAGTGCGCTCATCTACGATAATAATTCAAGCATCGTCATCGGTTCGACGTCGGAGGCGCAGGCGGTCGCGGCGCAGGCCTTGTCGCAGCAGATCAACATACCGCCGACGATAACAGTGAAGCAGGGAACGGAAATCCGGATTTTCCTCGCGCGCGATCTCTACTTTCCATCCCTGGCGGAGACCGGAGGGTTGCGGCCATGAGCAATGTGGAGCCGATCTCTGCGCCGGGGGAACGGGACGTTTATCTCAAGTCATTCCTGAAACCTTTCGAATGCTGGCTCGATGATCCGGCCGTCACCGAAATCATGGTCAATCGCCCCGGCGAAGTCTGGATTGAGCGTCAGGATGCGGGCGGTTTTGAACGTTTTGAGGATGTTGGCGTCAATGAGCTCTTGCTGCAGCGGTTGGCAGTGCAGATCGCGCGCGTGAGTCATCAGGCGATCAACCGTGAGCAGCCCTTGCTTGCGGCCTCGCTGCCGACGGGCGAGCGTATCCAGATTGCGGGACCGCCGGCGGCCGGGGAGCATTGGGCGCTTGCTATCCGTCGTCATGTAACAAGCGATCTCACGCTTTCGGACTTCGGCGGCAAGCAGAATTTTGCACATGTTGCGGTTGGGCGCGCCAGTGGTCTGAGTGAGACGGACCGGCGCCTCAAGGCGCTGCTCGATGCAGGGCGAATAGAAGAATTTTTGCGCAGCGCTGTGCGCGCCCGCAAGACGATGCTTGTCTCCGGCGGCACGTCCACAGGTAAAACAAGCCTCATGAACGCGCTCCTGGGTGAGATTGATGACGGTGAGCGCATTATCACCGTCGAAGACGCCGCTGAGTTACGCCTGTCCCAGCCGAACCGCCTTAGTCTTTCCGCTGTGAAGGGTGAAATGGGCGAAGCGCGGATCAATATGATCGATCTTTTGGAGGCGGCGCTTAGAATGCGCCCTGACCGCATCATTCTGGGTGAGATCCGGGGCGTCGAAGCCGCCGCCTGGCTGCGCGCCATCAACACCGGTCATCCGGGCTCGATTACAACTGTGCATGCGGATAGTCCGGAAGGCGCGCTTGAACAATTGTCGTTGATGACGATGCAGGCGGGACTGCCACTGAGTCGCGACGAGACTATCCGCTACATTAATTCAATTGTGGATATAATTATCCATGTCGTGCGCATTGACGGCGGACGCGTTATTGAACGCATTGTTTTTAGTCCGGGCGAAGAAGCGTAAATACACATTTTTGTAATGCTGGCGAGACGCGAAAAAAATCCAGTCAGCATGCGGGATCGTCATACAGATTAAGACAAATTGCATACTGCAAATTGACGCCCTCTTTTCTGCGCACTGCTTATCTCCGCAACTGCATTGGGTGAAGTGTGTTGAGCGAAAGGGCCGACCATGCGTGGTCTTTCTTCATACGCGATGGAAAAGTTTGTAAAGACGTCTTTGGCGGCGTCTTCAGCGCTGTTGATGTCAGCGTGTTTTGGCGGCGGCGATGACGCGGAAAAAGCGGCCGAGGCGATCACTACGCCGCCAACGGCGGTCGGCGACATCATGACGAGTGAGGAGGCTTCGCGTTTTCTCTCGCAGGCGACCTTCGGCCCAGGTCAAGATGACATCGATGAGCTTGTCGCCATGGGCGTTTCCGCCTGGTTTCAGGCGGAATTCGACAAGCCGCAGGAATCGATTCTGCAGGATGTTTTGATCAGCGAACGGTCAGGCGAGGAGACCGGGCCGGACGCTTTATCGGAAGCGTTCTGGTCGCGCGCCATCCTGAGCGACGATCAGTTGCGCCAGCGCATGGGATTCGCCCTGTCTCAGATTTTTGTCGCTTCGTTCAGCGACGCCGGCCTTGCAGAGCGGCCTGTCGCGATGGCGAACTATATGGACATCATGTCCGCTGGCGGCCTTGGCGATTTCCGTCAGACGCTTGAAAACGTCACTTACAGCCCGGCCATGTCGATCTTTCTGACGTATCTGCAAAATCAAAAAGCGGATGAAGACGGCGAAGTCGTTCCCGATGAAAATTATGCGCGCGAGGTGATGCAGCTCTTCACCATCGGGCTTTTGGAATTGGAGCCCAATGGCGACCTGCGCCTGGACGGGGTCGGTGACCCTATCGAAACCTATGACAATGGAGATGTGACGGAGCTTGCGAAAGTTTTCACCGGCCTTTCCTGGGCGGGGTTTGATTATTTCTTTAGCCGCCCGGAGACAGTGGATTCGGAATATTTGCCGTTGGTGATGTTCGAGGAACATCATTCGTCCGAGACGAAGAGTTTTCTCGGAACGACCATCCCGGCAAATACGCCGGGCAATGAAAGCATCGCCATGGCGCTCGATGCGCTCTACAACCACGCGAATACGGCTCCGTTTATTTCAAAACAGCTTATCCAGCGTCTCGTCACCAGCAATCCGAGCAGCGCCTATGTCGGCCGGGTCGCCGACGCGTTCCGCAGCGGAACATTTGCCTTGCCTGACGGGTCGACTGCCGGCGGCGGACGGCGTGGCGACATGCGCGCCGTCTCGGCTGCGATCCTTCTCGATCCGGAAGCGCGCGATCTTTCGCGTATCGACGACCCGGCTTTTGGTAAGATTCGTGAACCGGTCTTGCGCTTCACCCACTGGGCGCGGGCTTTCGGTGTTGAGGATACGCGCACCGAGGATGCCGAGATTCTGCGCAACACCTCGCGGCCGTCGGCGCTTAATCAGCAAGCCTACCGTTCGCCGTCAGTATTCAATTTCTATCGTCCCGGTTTTGTGGCGCCGGGGACGGTTTCGGCGGATCAGGGCCTTGTGGCGCCGGAGCTTCAGATCATCACGGGATCAAGCATTACAGGCTACGCCAATTTCATCGAGAGTTTCATTTTCCGTGATGAAGACAATGTCAATTTTGTTGCTGACTATACAGAAGAGTTAGCCCTTGCGAACGATCCCGCCGCACTGATCAACCATCTCGATGAAATTCTGACTTATGGTTCACTGCGCGCTGAATCGCGTGGGCGCATTATTGACGCCGTTGAAGCGGTCGGCGGCGCCGGTGAGGAACAACGTCAGCGCCGCGTCAGGATCGCCGTCCTGATGATGATGAATTCAGCCGACTACATCACCCAACGCTAATCTCAAGGAACCTATC
>JAUIEG010000832.1 GCA_030428745.1 Alphaproteobacteria bacterium | reverse complement strand
GCCGGCTCGCGGGCGAAGCCCGCCTGCCGGAGAACGCGGCGATTGACATAAAAGCTGCAGAGGCGGCGATCTTTGAAAGGGCGAGCCTTGATGCAGTGATCAGCGCGACGGCGTTTCACTGGATGGACCAGAAACTCATCTGCAAAAACGTCGCGCGCTGGCTTAAGCCGGGCGGCGCGTTCTTTCCTTTCGCCTTCGATGAATTCGAGATCGCCGGCGCCGCCAGCGATTATTTTGCCGACGAATTTGAAAAATGGCGGGTCTATCGCGACCGGCGCCTGGTGGAAAACTATGACTACGGAAAAGCCTTGAAAGAAAGCGGCGTTTTTTCTTCCGTCATTTCCTATCGCCAGACCGTGCGACATGAATTGGCGTCCACGGCGGCGGCGGGGCTGATCTCTACATTTTCTTTCGCGCGCGATTACGCCCGTGACAAGGGCGGCCACGATTACTTTCAGTCGGTGAAAGACACGCTCACCGGTTACGGCGAAACGGTGACATTCATCACGCCTATCATTGGCGCTCTTGGCCTTAAGCTTTAAAGCGCGCGCGTCGCTTTTTCGAACCAGTCTTTTATCGCTGGGGGAACAAGCGGAGCAAGGGTCTTGCGGACCCGCGCATGATAGTCATTGAGCCACTGGCGTTCATCATCCGTCAACAGGTCCGCCTTGACGAGATCGAGATTGATCGGCGCGAGCGTGATGGTTTCAAACTCCATCATTTCGCGTTCACCGCCGGGCACAGGCTTTGGCTTAGTCACCACAATCAAATTCTCAATGCGAATGCCAAACGCGCCTTCCTTGTAATAGCCGGGCTCATTGGAAAGGATCATGCCGGGTTTTAAAGCTTGCGTGTTCGGCGCTTTGGCGATGCGCTGCGGGCCTTCGTGAACGCCCAGAAAAGAGCCGACGCCATGGCCAGTGCCGTGATCATAGTCTAGCCCGGCGTCCCACAAGGGTTTGCGCGCAACCATGTCGAGTTGGTGTCCGGTTGTTCCTGCGGGAAATTTCATGGTGGCGAGCGCAATGTGGCCTTTCAGGACACGCGTGAAGCGGTCGCGCATTTCGTCCGATACATCGCCAATGGGCGCTGTGCGCGTGATGTCTGTCGTGCCGTCTGGGTATTGCCCGCCCGAGTCGACGAGATAGAGCGTGCCGCGGTCGAGCTTGATATTGGATTCCGTTGATACCCGGTAATGGGGCAGAGCGCTGTTCGGGCCGGCGCCGGAGATGGTGTCGAAACTCAAATCGCGCAGCATGTCTGATTGCGCGCGAATGGATTCAAGTTTTTGCGCGGCGGTGATTTCATCGATTTCACCCGACTGCGCGTCGGTGTCGAGCCAGTGAAGGAAAACGGTGATCGCGGCGCCGTCGCGAATATGCGCGGCGCGGGCGCCGGCGATTTCGGTTTCGTTTTTCGCCGCGCGGGGAAGGGCGCATGGATCGGTCAGGTCGACCACAACGGCGCCGTTGGCTTTGAGGTCATCCACATATTTCGACGGCGCGAGCGCCGGGTCCACCGCGACC
>JAUIEG010000111.1 GCA_030428745.1 Alphaproteobacteria bacterium | reverse complement strand
CAGGGGACGATCGACGGAGAAGTGCTTCCCGCGCAATTGATCGAAGCTTTCGATGAAGGCCTGCAGGCGAAAGTCCCTTTGCTTGCGGGGTTCAATAGCGGAGAAACGCGGGCTTATCGCCGCGTTATTCCCCCTGCGCCGGAGAGTGCCGAAATTTATGAAGCAGCGATCCAGCGCGGCTATGGTGATCTGACAGACGACTTCCTGACCCAATATCCCTCGTCGGATATGGAGCGGTCGATGCTTGACGCCTTGCGGGATAATTTCTTCGCATGGGGTGTTGAGCGGGCTGTGCGCAAGCAATCAGAAAGCGGTCAGCCGGCATTCATGTATGTGTTCGATCGATGCTATCCGGCGGCTCGTGAGCGGGATTTGTGCGCTTTCCACGCCGCCGAACTGCCTTACGTTTTTGAACGGATCGGTGATGCGGATGCTTATCCGCCAAACTGGCCTGTTCCGGATGGAGAAGAAGACGGCGCTCTTTCCTCTGCGATGACAGACTACTGGGTGTCATTCGCGGCAACAGGAACGCCGCAAAGCAAGACCGGACCGGCATGGCTGCCCTATGCCGACAACGAATCCTACATGCTGTTTGGCGATGAGCCGGCGGCCGGTCATGACCCTATGCCGGGCATGTTTGAATTGAACGAGGAGTTCGTGCGCCGCCGGAATGAGGCCGGTCAGCAATGGTTCTTGAGAGTTGGCGTCAACGCCAGCCCGGCATGTTCTTTAGACAGTTCCTGTCCTTGAAAGTGTGCATGACATGCTGTGGAGCGGCGAGGTCTTATCTTAGAGCGGTTGCAGAAGCTTCAACCACATTGTGCATCCATTTTTTTACATGCCTGATCCGCGCTGTCTCAGCGACGTCGCGGTGGGTCGCGATCCAAAACCGTCGTTCCAGCGAAATTTTCTGCGGAAACAGCCGGGTCAATCCGTCGGCGATAAATTTTGGCAATATACCGATCCCGCCGCCATGGAGGATGATCTCCCGCTGGGCGTTGATAGAGGTGCTGGCGAGTGAGGGTTTCAGGCCTGGCCGGATCTCTTCGAGATAACGAAGCTCCGGCGCATAGAGGAGATCGTCTACATAACCGACGATCCTGTGATCGAGAAGGTCATCGAGCTTTCTTGGTTTCCCGCACCGTTTCAAATAATCGGCGGACGAATAAAGGCCGAGCCGGTAAGTTGTAAGCGGTTCGACGATAAGCCGGGAGTCGACATCGGCGCTTAGAGTGACGGCAATATCGACTTCCCGTATCGAAGGCGACAGAAAGCCGGAATTGGCTGCAAGCTCGATCGACAGCGCGGGGTTTTCTTCAATGAGGGAGGGGATGAGGGGCGCAAGTATGGTGTTGCCAAACCCTTCTGACGCGCTGATCCGGACAGTGCCTGCGATAAGCTTTTGAGCGACAGGTTCATGAAGCCGGCTGACGAGCGTTTCAATATTTTCGCATTCCGAGAGGACGTTGCGGCCGATAGCTGTCAGTTTAAGGCCGGTGCTGGATCGGACGAACAAGGTTGCCTTGAGAGCGGTCTCAAGCCGGGCGACTCGGCGGCTTACGGTTGCGACATCAGCGCCGGTAAGGGGCGCGGCGTCCGAAAAGGTGCCGCTTCGCGCCGCGGCGATGAAAAACCTGAAGTCGTCCCACTGGATCATGGCGGCTTGAGGGCCTGTCTTGCAATTGGCTTTGCATTTTTGCAATTCTAATTGTGCAATATTGAGGGTAAGCATACAAGCTATCCAAGGCAAATAGAGAGAGAATCGCGATGCAGCTTCACGGTCATTTTATCAGCGGCAAGCCGGTCGAAGGCGGCTCGGGCCGTACCAGCGACGTCTTCAATCCGACAACGGGTGAAGTTCAGGCGCAGGTCAGCCTTGCGAACGCCGCCGAAGTGGCGAAGGTGGTCGATGCTGCAGAGAAGGCCTTTCCGGCATGGGCGACGACGAACCCGCAGCGCCGGGCGCGGGTGATGTTCAAGTTCAAGGACCTTGTCGAAAAGGACATGGACAATCTGGCGAAGCTGATTTCAGCAGAGCACGGCAAGATCCTTCCCGATGCGCGCGGCGACGTGCAGCGGGGCCTTGAGGTTATCGAGTTCGCCTGCGGCATCCCGCATCTTCAAAAGGGCGAATATACTGAAGCCGCCGGGCCGGGCATTGACGTTTATTCCCTGCGTCAGCCGCTGGGCGTCGTTGCAGGCATTACGCCTTTCAACTTCCCGGCAATGATCCCCATGTGGATGTTCGGCGTCGCGATCGCCTGCGGCAACACCTTTATTAACAAACCATCGGAGCGCGATCCGTCTTGTCCGTTGCGCCTGGCGGAGCTGATGATGGAAGCCGGCGCGCCGGAAGGCGTCCTCAATGTCGTTAATGGGGACAAGGAAGCAGTGGACGCATTGCTTGCCGAGCCTCGGGTGAAGGCGATCTCTTTCGTCGGCTCGTCCGACATCGCCAATTACATTTACGCTGAAGGCGCAAAATACGGCAAACGCGTGCAGGCCTTTGGCGGCGCCAAGAACCACATGATCGTTCTGCCCGACGCCGACATGGAAAATGTCGTCAACAATCTGATCGGCTCGGCCTATGGCTCCGCCGGCGAGCGCTGCATGGCGACGCCGGTGGCGGTGCCTGTGGGCGAAGGGACGGCGGACAAGCTGATTTCCATGCTTAAACCCAAAGTGGAAAGCCTTAGGATCGGTCCATCCATGTCGGAAGATTCCGATCTCGGACCGCTCGTCACCGCCGTCCATAAAGAGCGTGTGTCGAATTATATCCAGATGGCCATCGACGAAGGTCAGGAGCCTATCGTCGACGGCCGCGATTTTAAACTGCAAGGGTATGAGAACGGTTTCTTCCTTGGCGGCACGCTGCTGGACGGCGCCAAGCCCGGTCATAAAACCTATCACGAAGAAATTTTCGGGCCTGTTCTGCAGATCGCCCGGGCTGAGAACTTTGAAGAGGCGATTGCGCTTCCCTCGCAGCATCAATACGGAAACGGCGTCGCGATCTTCACGCGCAACGGCGCGGCGGCGCGAGAGTTTGCGGCCAGGGTCAATGTCGGCATGGTCGGCGTCAATGTGCCGATCCCGGTGCCGGTCGCCTATCACACCTTCGGCGGCTGGAAGCGCTCGGGCTTCGGCGACACCAACCAGCACGGCCCCGAGGGCGTCAAGTTCTGGACCAAGATCAAGACGGTGACGCAACGCTGGCCTGAAGACGTGCAAGGGTCCGAATTCGTCATCCCGACCATGGAGTAGGTGACGACATGGATTTTGCTCTGACTGACGAACAGGAAGCCATTCAGGAGATGGCGCGGCGGTTCGCCGAGGATGAACTCGCGCCAAACGCAGCGAAGTGGGACGAGGAAAAACATTTCCCCGTCGACGTTATCAGGAAATCGGCGGAGCTTGGTCTAGCGGGCATCTATACGCGCGATGATGTCGGTGGTTCGGGGCTTGGCCGTCTCGATGCGGCGCTGATTTTCGAGGCGCTATCTGCGGGCTGTACGGCGACGGCCGCCTATATCTCCATCCACAATATGTGCTCGTGGATGATTGATCGCTTTGCGTCGGACGAACTGCGCAAGAAATATTGTTCGAAACTCACCTCCATGGAGATGGTCGCAAGCTATTGTTTGACGGAGCCCGCCTCGGGCTCTGACGCGGCGGCGCTCAAAACCAAAGCGGTGAAAGACGGCGACCATTATGTTTTGAATGGATCGAAGGCGTTTATCTCAGGCGCCGGCGTTTCCGACCTTTATGTCGTCATGGTGCGCACGGGCGATGAAGGCCCAAAGGGTATCTCCACTGTGCTCGTTGAGAAAGGAACGCCTGGCCTTTCCTTTGGCGCCAATGAGAAAAAGATGGGCTGGAATGCGCAGCCGACCGCGATCGTCAATTTTGAAGATTGCCGTATTCCGGTCTCGAACCGCGTGGGTGAGGAAGGCGAGGGCTTTAAATTCGCCATGATGGGGCTTGATGGCGGGCGCTTGAATATCGCCGCCTGTTCTCTTGGGACCGCCAATGCGGCGCTCAAAGCCGCGCTCGATTACGCCAATGAACGCCGCGCTTTCGGTAAGCGTCTCAATGAACAACAAGCGTTGCAGTTCAAGCTCGCCGACATGGCGACGGAACTCGAAGCGGCGCGCGTGATGCTTTATCAGGCCGCGTGGAAGCTCGATCACAAAACGCCGGACGCCACGCGCCACTGCGCCATGGCGAAACGCTTCGTCACAGATGTGGGATTCAATGTCGTCAACGAAGCGCTGCAGATTCACGGCGGCTACGGTTATCTGAAGGACTACCCGCTCGAACGCATGCTTCGTGATGTTCGCGTCCATCAGATCCTCGAAGGCGCCAACGAAATCATGCGTGTCATCGTCGCAAGAGATTTGCTCAAAGAATATCAGGGATAAAACGCCATGACCAACATCGGATTTATCGGCCTCGGCAATATGGGCGGGCCCATGGCGGCCAATCTGGCGAAGGCCGGGTTTAAGGTGACGGCGACGGACCTTTCCATTGGCGCTGTCGACCGCGCTGTTGAGGCGGGCTGCGAGCGCGGCGAAACCGTCGCGGCGACCGTGAAGGACGCTGACATCGTTGTTACGATGCTGCCCGCCGGCGCGCATGTGCGCTCTGTCTATACGGAAAGCTATGGCGTGATCGCCAATGCAAAAGCGGGCGCGCTTTTCATCGATTCATCGACGATTGACGTTGATTCTGCGCGCGCCGTGATTGCGGCCGCGACAGACAAAGGGTTCGCGATGGTCGACGCGCCGGTCTCCGGCGGCGTCGCAGCGGCGACAGCAGGAACGCTGACTTTTATGGTCGGCGGTGAAGCGGACGCTTTTGAGCGCGCGAAAACTGCGCTTGAAAAAATGGGCAAAAATCTCTTTCACGCCGGCGATGCAGGCAACGGACAGGTTGCAAAAATCTGCAATAACATGCTGCTCGGGATTTCTATGATCGGCACCTGCGAGGCGTTCAATCTCGCTGAAAAGCTCGGGCTCGACGCGCAGACTTTCTTTGACATCTCTTCCGCCGCTTCGGGCCAGTGCTGGTCCATGACAAGCTATTGCCCGGCGCCGGGCCCGGTCGAAACGGCGCCGTCGAACCGCGATTATCAGCCGGGCTTTGCGGCGGCGATGATGTTGAAAGACATGCGTCTTGCAAATGAAGCCGCTCATAAAGCCAAGGCGGCAACCCCGCTCGGCGCGCAGTCGGAAGCGATTTACGCGCTGATGGAGGCGGCTGGTAAGGACGGCCTCGACTTCTCCGGCGTGATGAAGCTCATCAGGGGTGAGCTTTAGCAAAGCTAACGCCTGGAACCGCAAATTGCATGCTGACAGTATTCGTCATACTGTCCGACGCTTGTTGAGCTCATGGGGACTGCATTGAATTTTAAGAAAATCTTGGTTGCAAACCGGAGCGAGATCGCGATCAGGGTGATGCGCGGGGCGGCGGAGCTTGGGATCAAGACGGTTGCGATCTACGCCGAAGAAGACAAGCTGGCGCTGCATCGTTTCAAAGCGGATGAGAGCTATCAGGTCGGTGCCGGGCTGGGACCGGTCAAAGCCTATCTCGACATAGAAGACATCGTGCGCATCGCCCGCAAATGCGGCGCAGACGCGATCCATCCCGGTTACGGGTTTCTGTCCGAAAATCCAGACTTCGCCGAACGCTGCGCTGAGGAGGGGATTGTCTTTATCGGGCCGTCGCCGTCGATCATGCGGGCGCTTGGCGACAAGGTGTCGGCGCGGACGATCGCCGAAAAGGCCAGCGTGCCGGTGGTGCCCGCGACCGGTGTTTTGTCGGAAGACGAAGCGGCAATCAAAAAAGCGGCGGCCGGCGTCGGCTATCCCCTGATGCTCAAGGCCAGCTGGGGCGGCGGCGGGCGCGGGATGCGCGTGATCGAATCAGAGGCGGAGCTGTTGGCCGCGGTCGATACGGGCCGGCGCGAAGCTTTGTCCGCCTTCGGTAAAGGCGATGTCTACCTCGAAAAGCTCGTGCGCCAGGCGCGTCATGTGGAAGTGCAGCTGATCGGGGATTCCCATGGAAACCTCTTGCACCTCTTCGAGCGGGATTGCTCGGTCCAGCGCCGCCACCAGAAAGTCGTGGAGCGCGCGCCGGCGCCTTATCTCGATGATGCGCAGCGACAGGCGCTGTGTGCGCTGGCGTTAAAGCTCGGTCGCGAGGTCGGTTATAACAATGCCGGAACTGTCGAGTTCCTGATGGACGCCGATACGGGCGCTTTCTATTTCATCGAAGTCAATCCGCGCATTCAGGTGGAGCACACGGTGACCGAAGAGGTCACCGGCGTCGATATCGTCAAGGCGCAGATCCGCATCGCCGAAGGTCAGGCGATTGGTTCGCCGGAGAGCGGCATCCCGGCGCAGGAAAATATCCATCTCAATGGTCACGCGCTGCAATGCCGAGTGACGACGGAAAATCCGGAAGAAAACTTTATTCCCGATTACGGCCGTATCGTCGCCTATCGCGGCGCGACGGGTTTTGGCATCAGGCTCGATGGCGGCACGGCCTATGCCGGCGCGCAGGTGACGCGGTTTTATGACTCGTTGCTGGAAAAAGTGACGGCCTGGGCGCCGACGCCGCAGGAGGCGATCAACCGCATGTCGCGTGCGCTGAACGAATTTCGTATTCGCGGCGTTGCGACCAATCTCGTGTTCCTCGCGAACCTCGTCAATCATCCGAAGTTCCGGTCGAACGACTATACCACGCGCTTCATTGACGAAACGCCCGAGTTATTTGAGTTCCCCAAGCGCAAGGACCGCGCGACGAAGCTGCTGCGCTTCCTTGCCGACGTGAATGTCAACGGCAATCCGGAAGTGAAGGGCAGGGCTGAGCCCGCGCGCCATGTGGACCCTCAGCTACCCGATGTGGCGGGAAGCCCGATTCCGCCCGGACTGCGCGACAAACTGAAAGAACTTGGTCCCGCCGCTTTCGGCCAGTGGGTGCGCGAACAAAAACAGGTTTTTGTTACCGACACGACCATGCGCGATGCGCATCAATCGCTCCTGGCGACACGGATGCGCACCTACGACATGGTTCAGGCCGCGCCCCATTATGCACGCAGCCTGCCCAATCTCTTTTCCCTTGAATGCTGGGGCGGGGCGACCTTTGACGTCGCCATGCGTTTCCTGAAGGAAGATCCGTGGCGGCGGTTGGAGCTGCTTCGCGAGGCGGCGCCGAACATCCCATTGCAGATGCTGCTGCGCGCGTCGAACGCTGTCGGCTACACGAACTATCCCGACAATGTGGTGCAATATTTTGTGGAACGCGCCGCCGATACGGGCGTCGATATTTTCCGTGTTTTCGATTCCCTCAACTGGGCGGAGAATATGTATGTCGCCATGGATGCAGTGCAGAAGACCGGCGCTGTGTGCGAGGCGGCGATCTGTTACTCCGGCGATCTGACAAACGAACACGAAAAGAAATTCACGCTTGATTACTATCTGAAGCTCGCCAGGGACCTTGAGGCCCATGGCGCCCATATGTTGGCGATCAAGGATATGGCGGGTGTCGCCAAACCGCGCGCGGCGAAGCTGCTCGTCGCCGCGCTGAAGGAAGAAACCAAGCTGCCGGTGCACTTTCACACCCATGACACCAGCGGCGCTTCCTCCGCGTCGGTGCTGGCGGCGGTGGATGCGGGCGTCGATGTGGTGGATGCGGCGCTGGACTCTATGAGCGGACTGACAGCGCAGCCGCCGCTGGGCTCCATTGTCGCCGCCCTTGAGGGTGATGTGCGCGATCCCGGTCTTGATGACAAGGCGATCCGTAAGCTGAGCTTTTACTGGGAGGCAGTGCGCGATCTATATGCCGCTTTTGAAAGCGATGTGCGTTCCGGCGCCTCGGAGGTTTATCTCCACGCCATGCCGG
>JAUIEG010000110.1 GCA_030428745.1 Alphaproteobacteria bacterium | reverse complement strand
AGCTACAGCCCGCCGGCGAGCGGTTTTCCCTGCTGGAGGCTGACGCCGGCGCCAACCTTAAAGCCGCTGACCAGCTTTTGAACATTGCTGAGAACGCCGCCACCGCGCCGCGCCTGACCGGCAATGACGTCGCTATGGTCGAGGACGCCATTCAGGCGCTCCGCGAGAACCGCCAGATCTATGTGAACGCCGCCCATCAGATCGAAAAGCTGGGCGAAACTGTCGACGATGATCGCCTGGACGCAATTCGCGAGGCTTACAATCACGCCATCCGCGATCTCGGCGAAGCCGCTGACGCGCTCGCCGACCGGCTCGACCGCGACCAGTCGGAAAATTATGCGTCGCCAGCGCCAAGACCCCTCATCAATAATCTTTCCGGCGTCTGATTGCTTTCAAGATCCTGACAAATGCAAATGGCGCGCCCCGTGAAGGACGCACCATTTTGTTTTCATAATTGAAAGAGATTATTCCGCCGCTGCGACGCCGCCAGACGCGCCAAGCGCGGCGACACCCTCTACATATTCCTGGCGCTTACGCTTGTTGATCTCGTCGAACTCCTCAGCGCGCTCTTCATCGCGCTTCGACAGCTCACTATAATCAACATCGGCGAAACCCAAGACGCCCATTTCGCCATAGGCCGCTTGGATTTTATCAGACCACAAGCCGATATCGCGCACGATCGGCACGATACGCTGAAACAGCATAGTGCGGAACATTTTCTGATAGCCCGAGGCGTTTTGCGCTTCGACGATCTCTTCCACCGGCAAGCCAAGCGACTGATATAGCTCGCGCGCCTCGAAGCGGTCGCGCATATGGTAGCAAGCCTCGACCAGAAACTCTTCGCGCTCGTCGCGCTCAGCCTGCGTCAAATGCGGGTAATATTCCTTCAGCGTCAGGCGGCCAAAGGCGACATGACGGGATTCATCTTCCATCACATAGGCGTTGACCTGTTGCGCCAACGGATTCTGCGATGTCTCGCGGATATTGTTGAAGGCGGCGAGCGCCAGTCCCTCAATCACGACCTGCATGGCGAGATAGGTCATATCCCAGCGCGAGTCGCGCAGCGCCTGATCCACCAGCGTCTGCAACGGATGCGTCATGGGATAGGCGACGCCGAAACAATGCAGCAGCTTCTTGTAAGCCTCGACATGGCGGGCCTCATCCATGACCTGTGTTGAGGCGTAGAATTTGGCGTCAAGGTCCGGCACCTGCTGCACGATCTTCGCCGCACAGATCAGCGCCGCCTGTTCGCCCTGCATGAACTGCGAGGTCGTCCACGCCTGCAAATGCCGGCGCAGCTCCGCCCGTTCCTTCTTGTCCATCTTGCCCCAGACCGGCGTGTTGATGAGGCCGCCCATTTCGTCCGGGATCTGCATCGGATTTTCATCATCGAGCTCAAGGGTCCAGTCGATGCGGTCGAGCGCATCCCACTGCATATCCTTGCCCTTTTGATAAAGGTGCATCATCTGCTTGCGGCCGTCGTCATATTCCCAGTCGAACGTCGTTTCGAAATCCTGGGGCACGGTCCAGCAAGGATCGATATCGGGGATCGGATAGAGCTCGCGCAAAGACGCCATAATGTTTTCTCCCAAACTGGCTCAAAGCCGACAGGAGGACACGCGCTGATATTTTTCTTCTGACGCTATGGTCGGCGCGCTCACCTGACACTAGTACACTGACCAGTTTACTTTGGGAGTGTCAAGAATCCGTTATGCGTTTTGGCTTTTCTATCCAAAAATTTATGAATCCTTGGCCTTATCTAGCGGCACGCCGTAGAGCTCCAGCCGGTGATCCACGAGCTTGAAGCCATGCTGCTCGGCGATCTTTTTCTGCAGCGCTTCGATCTCTTCATTCACGAATTCAATGACCTCACCGGATTTGAGGTTGATGAGGTGGTCGTGATGCAACTCTGTCGCCTCTTCATAGCGGGCGCGGCCGTCCTGAAAGTCGTGACGCTCGACGACCTCCGCCTCCTCAAACAGACGCATGGTGCGATAAACGGTGGCGATCGAAATCTTGTCATCGATCTCCGTGGCCCGGCGGTGGATCTCCTCCACATCGGGATGATCCTCGGCGACGGACAGGACGCGCGCGATCACCCGGCGCTGCTCCGTCATGCGCATGCCTTTGGCGACACAGATTTTCTCAAGCCGATCCATGTAGTCTCCTTGATACAGCGCAGGCCAACGAGCGCCTTTATCGCCGCCGCCGCCGCGCCATGCAACTCGAAAGCGAACCGCGCGCGGGCGCTACAAGTCGAGCGCCATCACCACCGCATCGCCGCCATCGCGGTAGTAGCGCCGACGCTCGCCCACTTGTGCAAAACCGGCTCGGGCGTACAGCTTTAGCGCGCCTTCATTCAAGGCGTCGACCTCCAGAAAACAACGCTCTGCGCCGGAGGCCCGGCCCCCCTCCAGAACACCCTCCAGCAGCGCCCGGCCAAGCCCACCCCGGCGCACTTCGCCGACAACACCGATGGTGAGCACTTCGGCTTCCTCACCAAGGTCGCGCCAGACCGCAAAGCCTTTCGGGTCCGCTTCGCTTTCGCCGCCAAAAAGAACTGTCACGCGCGGCGCAACAAAACTCTCGCGAACGCTGTCCGAGCCCCAGCTCCGCCCGCCAAAGGCGAGCGCCTCAAGCCGGGCGAGCGCATCGGCGTCTTTGCGGCTGGCAGGCCAGATCCGCCACCTTGTCATGTCGCCGCGCCGTCGAAGAGGCCGGGCTTGCCCGGCTTGGCGTCGGGCGGACGCAGATAGAGCGGCGCCGGCGGCCCGTCTGGCGCAGGCGCGCTGGCGGCCAGACAGGCGACAATGCTAGCGCTGATCTCCTCGCCGCCCGCCGAAACATCCCAGCCAGCGGGCGCCGCGCCGATAAGAGGTCCGCCTGAGCCGACAACGCAGACCTTCCGCCCCGCGGCCTTTTCTTCCAGTCTTTTCAAAGCCTCTTTCGGGTTCGAGACAAAGGGCGGCGAGATGATGTCGCCGCCGGGCCCGTAAAGCGCAGCGTAAACCTGCTCCCGCCTCGCATCGATCACTGGCGCAACAAGGCCCTGCGCCCAATGAGGCGCCGCGAGCGCCGCAAGGCTGGTGATCCCGACAATGGGGATTCCAGTCCCGACGCCAAGCCCGCGCGCGAAGGAGAGGGCGACCCTGACCCCGGTGAACCCGCCGGGCCCGACGACCACGCCGACCCGGTCCAGATCGCGGATGGAAACGCCGGCTTTCTTCAGCGCCGCCGCCGCCATGGGGGCGAGCCGTTCCGCGTGGCCGCGCTCCATCCCGACGGATTCATCCACCACCACCTCATCGCCCCTTATGATAGCGACCGAGCAGCGTTGAAGCGCCGTATCCAATCCCAAAACCAACATAGGCGCCTCCATAGGGCGCCGACGCCCTTCCGCAAATCCCCGCTCTTTTAGTTTGAAAGGAGGCCGCCATGGCCGATCCGACCGAATTCCAGTTCGACCTGCCGCCTGATCGCAATTGGGCGCGCATCCCGCTCGCCGAAGAAATTCACCAGACCGCCTGGGCCGCCGCTGGCGGCTGCGCCTCGCTGCGGCGCGCGCCGCAGGAAGAGGCCGTGCGCGTCATTGTCATCCACGCAACGGCGGGCGCATCAACAGCGGGCGCCGTTTCCGTCATGGAGGAAGGCCGCGCAAGCTTTCACTGGATTGTTCCAGATAAGGATGAACCCGCCCACGGAAAACATGTCTGGGCGACCTGTCCTGAACGCCTCGCCGCCTGGCATGTGCGAAAATCCTGCGCGCATCCCGACATCTGCGCCGGCGCAACAAACATCAACCGCCTGTCGCTCGGGATTGAAATCGTCAACCGGCAGAATGGGCGCGACCTGTTTTCTGACTGGCAGATCAAGGCAACGGCGGAGATCATACGTTACGCCGCCGGGAAATATCCAAACCTTGCTCATGTGGTCAGCCATGCGCGCCTTGACCCCACGCGGCGCACGGACCCTGGCGCAAACTTTCCGTGGGCGGATTTTAGAGCGCTGGTTTTAGATTAAGGGCGGCGCGCAACAAACAGGGATTGGCCAAAGAAATCGACCGGGCCTTCCAGGATCTCCCACCCGTGAAAGAGATGGTTTCTGAGCCAGCTTTCCGGGTGATAGGCCACATAGGTGCGTGAGCCTTCCTTGACCCGGCCGCGCACCACCAGCTCACCGGCGTCGAACTGCGCTTGTTCTTCCGGCAGAAGCTGTTCCGGCGCAAGATTGACGTGAAACGCACCGAGGAAAACGCCGCCCGGCGCCAGCACACGGGCGATGTCATGCATCCATGCGTCATGGGCCTCTTCGGAAAGATGGGTGAAAACCGACAGCGCATAAAGCGCATCGAAAGACGCCGCGGCGGCAGGCAAAGGCGGCATCAGGCCGTTATGAAAAAACTGCGCGTCCTTTATATTATCCGTACACCAACGAATAGCGCGGTCATTGTAATCGAAACCGGTGCAGCGATAGTGACTGGGAAGGTGACGCAGCACACGCGAAAGCCCGCAACCCCAATCGGCGACGCGCGGCGCATCCGCCTTCACATGCGCATCAATCAGCCCCGCGAGCGTCTCCGCCGTCGCCTGACCCGTCTTCCAATAAAGCGCGAAGGAGGTGTGGCGATACATGTCATGCATCCACCAGAGCGGCGGCGGGACAAAATCAGGATGCGCTTTCCGGAACCGCGCATTGTCTTCCGCGCTCGCCCATTTGGAGCGCATGAACCGCAGCGCGTCGAACGCCGGCAACAGGCCGAGCCCGCGCGCAACAGAGACAAGACGCTGTTTCACAGCCGCTTCCAAAGCGAGTTAAAGAACCTGGCAGGCGTCGTCGAATTCCAGCCGCGGCGAGCGCGGGAAGAGATTTTCATCGGTCCCGTAACCGATATTGCACAGAAAATTCGACTTGTAGCTGGTGCCGGCGAAAAACTCCTTGTCGACGCCTTCATTGTCGAAACCGGACATGGGCCCGCAATCGAGACCAACGGCGCGCGCCGCGATCATGAAATAGGCGCCTTGCAGCGTGCCGTTGCGAAACGCCGTTGTCTTGATCAGCTCATCATTGCCAGTGAACCAGCTTTTCGCGTCCGTATGCGGAAAAAGTTCTGGCAGCTTTTCGTAGAACTCCATGTCATGCCCGATAATGACGCAGCAGGGCGCAGCCATGGTCTTCGCCTTGTTGCCGTCGCCGAGATGCGGCTCAAGGCGCTTTTTCGCATCATCGGACGCCACAAAGACAAACCGCGCCGGCGAGCAATTGGCCGAGGTCGCTCCCCATTTCATGAGATCGTAAACCGCCTGCATCAGCGGCCGCGTGACCTTGCGCTCCTCCCAGCCATTATGGGTGCGCGCATCGCGGAAAATAATGTCGAGGGCTTGGTCGTTGATCATCTTGTCGGACATGAGTGGCTTGCTCCATCGGCTCCTGGCTCGCCGCACTTCATGCTATTTTTCATAGCGAAAGCCAAGCTCCAGCGCGACCTGATAATAGGCGACCTTATTATCGTCGATCAGACCGCGAGTTTCCTTGACTTCGAACCAGTCGAGATTTTTCAGCGTTTTGGACGCCGTCGCGATCGCATTCTGAATGGCGTCCTCAATGGAGGATTTTGAGGTCCCGACGACTTTCGAGACGGCGTAGACATTATCTGACATGAGGCGTTCCTTTCCATTTCTCGCGCATTGAGCGCTCAGGAAAGGAACACGGCGTCCATCGCCGCAGTTCGGCCTGCGGATGAAGATTCGCGGGATGAGGAATGGCAGCGCTAGGCCGCCTCGACCCGCGCCACTTCTGGCACATAGTGCTTCAACATGTTCTCGATCCCGCTTTTGAGGGTCATGGTCGAGGACGGGCAGCCCGCACAGGCGCCCTGCATGGACAGAAAGACCACGCCAGTGCGCGGCTCGTAGTGCTTGAAGACGATATCCCCGCCGTCAGCCGCGACGGCTGGACGCACACGCGTTTCGATCAGCTCGATGATCTGCTCAACAACTTCGCGGTCTTCGCCCTCATAATCTTCCACTGGCGTCGCCGGAGACGATGACGGCGCGGCGCCCCCCTCCGCCAGAACCGGCAAACCGGCGGTGAAAAAATCGGCGATGGCGCCGAGCAGCGTCGGCTTGATATGCACCCATTCGACGGCTTCGGCCTTGGTCACCGTGATGAAGTCCGCGCCGAGATAAATCCCCATAACCCCGTCCGTCTCGAACAGCATGGCGGCAAGCGGCGACGATGCGGCGGCTTCGATGGTCGGAAAATCGATCCCCAGCGCGCCCTGACCCAGCACCGGCTGTCCGGGCAGGAACTTCATGGATTGCGGATTTGGCGTGTCTTCAGTCTGAATGAACATGATTTGATGCCTTTGGGCGCTCGGCGTCTTTACGGGATCGATAGAAAGCACTGACACAAGTAGTCACCGGAAATGTCCGATGCAACCGCCGCCCTCATTGCCGCCGTCCGCTAACGGCGTTAAGCCAGACCCGAATTCAAAGAAACACCCGGAAACGCCTCCCCATGGACGATAGCACAACGAAATACACCGACCAGGAAGCCCTGGACTTTCACAGCCGCGGCAAGCCCGGCAAGCTGGAAATCACGCCCACCAAGCCCATGTCGACCCAGCGCGACCTGTCGCTCGCTTATTCGCCGGGTGTCGCCGCGCCGGTGCGCGCCATCGCAGAGGATCCGGACAAGGCTTACGATTACACCTCCAAGGGCAACATGGTGGCCGTCATTTCCAACGGCACGGCGATCCTCGGCATGGGCGATCTCGGCGCGCTGGCCTCCAAGCCGGTGATGGAAGGCAAGTCGGTTCTGTTCAAACGCTTCGCCGACATCGACTCTGTCGATATCGAAGTGGACACCAAAGACCCCGAAGCCTTCATCAATGCGGTTCGCTATCTCGGGCCCGCTTTCGGCGGCATCAATCTCGAAGACATTGCCGCGCCGGAAAGCTTCATGATCGAACAGCGCCTCAAGGAGCTGATGGATATCCCCGTCTTCCATGACGACCAGCACGGCACGGCGATTATCGCCGCCGCGGGGCTCTTGAACGCCCTCGACGTCACCGGCAAGTCGATCAAGGACATCAAGGTCGCCGTATCCGGCGCAGGCTCATCGGCGCTTTCCGTGATCGGCCTGATCAAGGCCATGGGCCTGCCCCACGAAAACGCCTTTGTCTGCGATTCCAAAGGCATTCTCACCAAAGGCCGTCAGCTCGATCAATGGCGCTCGGCCCACGCAGTGGAGACGGACAAGAAAAGCCTCTCCGACGCGATGGACGGGGCCGATGTGGTTATCGGCCTTTCTGTCGCCGGCGCCATATCCCAGGACATGATCAAGTCCATGGCGAAAAACCCGATCGTCTTCGTCATGGCGAACCCGAACCCTGAGATCACGCCCGAAGATATCCAGGCCGTGCGCGATGACGCCATTATCGCCACCGGAAGATCGGACTATCCGAACCAGGTGAACAATGTTCTCGGCTTTCCCTACATCTTTCGCGGCGCCCTCGACGCGCGCGCGCGCACCATCAATGAAGAAATGAAAATCGCCTGCGCCGAAGCGCTGGCGAAGCTTGCGCGCGAGGACGTGCCTGACGAAGTCGCCGCCGCTTATGGAAAGCGCCTTAAATACGGTCCCGGCTATATCATTCCGGCGCCGTTCGACCCGCGCCTGATCTCCGAAATCCCGCCGGCGGTCGCGAAAGCCGCTGTCGACAGCGGCGTGGCGCGCAAACCGATCGAAGACTTTGCCGCTTACAAAAACACCCTCGCCGCACGGCTCGACCCCGCGGCTTCATTCCTCCAGCGCATCTATTCGTCCCTGCGCGCCACTGAAACGCCGAAGCGGGTTGTCTTTTCAGAAGGCGAAGAGGAGGCGGTCATCCGCGCAGCATACGGCTTCCAG
>JAUIEG010000109.1 GCA_030428745.1 Alphaproteobacteria bacterium | reverse complement strand
GGAACGGGAGACGCTCGCCGCCAGCGGCTGGGCGAAGGTTGCAGTTTTGCCGCGCGGGCAACACTTCTCCCGCTGGGAGTACGATCAGGCGTCCAAAAAGGAAGGCGGGGAAGTCTTCATCGAGGTCCGCCATTCCGGGGAGGTCATTATCCATAAGGGCTATGCGCCGCGCCGGAAGAAACAGGCCGAAAAGGCGAGCGATAAAAAAGCGCGCCCAGAATGTTCAGCGCCCCTTGAAAACTATGTGGACCTTCATCGCCACGCCGCCGCGCGGGCGGCGATGCTCAAACACCAAGGCGTTGCGCTTCGATTGCTGGCGGCGCATCTCATCATCGGCGCGCCGAACATTACTTGCGCGCCGGACCCGCAGCGCGCCCGGAAAGAGGAAACGGCAGCGAGCATCGCCGCATCGAAAGGCGAGGCGGCGATCAATGCGGAGCGCGCCGGGATCGCCAAACTCTTGGAGATGGATGAGCCCGCCCATATCACCGGCGGCAATGGCGATGGCTGGAAACTGGCGAGCCTCTTCGCGCGGCTCTTAAAACTCAGCGACGACGAAATCGCGCGCATCCTTACCTTTGTCATGGCCGAATGCCTTGCGGTCGGCCATGAAGCGGTCGAATGCCTCGCCAAGACCTTGCGTCTCGATCTTGGCGCATGGATGGCGCCCGATGACGCGTTTTTCGATCTGTTGCGCGACAAGGCGATCATCAACGCCATGGTGAAGGAGATTGCCGGGAGCGAGGTTGCGGCGGCCAATGCAGGCGAGCCCGCGAAAGTGCAAAAGGCGATCCTTCGCGACTGTCTTGAAGGCCGGAACGGACGGGAAGCCGCGCCCAACTGGCGCCCGGCATGGCTCCACGGGCTTTCCTATGGAGACGCCGGAAAACCCGGCGCGGTCCGCCGCGCCGAAAAGATCGCGCCTTTATTTGTCGCATGAAACGGAAAAGGGGCGGGCGCTCTCCCTTCGCCTCGCCCCACTCGCCCGAAGGCGATCCCCACGGGAGCATCTTAGGCCCTGCGGGCTTCCCCCGCCTATGACGCGCAGGTCACGGGCCCCCGGTTTTTCGCCATGCGTCTCCCGAAACCGGCTCGGCGGCGGTCCAACCATTCCCGGCCTTTGATGACTTGCGAAACTGAACGCCGTCCGGCCCGCCCGAAACCGGCGGCGCCGGATTTTTTCCTCTGCCTACGGCATTCACCGCGAAGCAAAAAATCCGTCCCCGCCGGTCCTCCGCTGCGCTGCGGTCCTGCGGATTCACGCGGCTCGGCGCGCCGTTCGGATCGTTTCGCGTCAGGCCGGGGAATGGTTCTCCGGCCAAGCAACAAGGAGACGAAAAGATGGCTCAATCACTTGGAACCGTAACGAAGCGTGAGAATGGCGGCTTTGAAGGCACGCTGGCGATGATGACCTTGAATACGAAGATCACCATCGTGCAGAATGAGGCGAAGGACAACGAGCGCCAGCCCGATTTCCGCATCTACGCCGCCAATTCAAGCGGACGTAGGGGCAACGAGATCGGCGGCGGCTGGAAACGCGTCGGAAAAAATTCCGGCAACCCTTACGTCTCGCTGACTTTCGCCCATCCCGCCTTTGGCGAGAAACGCGTCTTCGCCAATCTCGCCCGGGCAGCAGGCCAGGACAGCGAAGACGTCCTCGCCATTCTCTGGAACCCGCAAGGCTAACCCCTTCGGGTTTCCAGAACTCGCCCCTGGCGCTCCATGCGCCGGGGGCTTTTGCCGTGTTTCAAGGCGATGCGGCTCAAGCGTTTACCTTCGTTAAAATTGAACCATCTTGGCACAGAAGGTGCAGTGCCCTTTCGTCTGTCAAATTCGTTGAGCGGGGGGCGCTCCATGGATTGCGTTTTGAACCATTGTCATCCCGAGATTCTCGGGGACATTGTCGTCGTCGCCATTTACGGCGCTCTGGTCGCTTGCATGTTCACGCTCGCGGCGATCTCAAAATCCGTCTCGATCAGAACCTCCGCCATCATGGTGTCGCTCGCATGGCTTCTGCTCATCGGGTGTTATTTCTATCTCGCGCGCCCTGAATATTTCATGATGGTGCTGTTCGTAGATGGGCTCTTGGCCTATCGCTTCTGGCGCATGGCGCGGGTTGAGATTTACCCGTCGGTACTCTGCGTCATCATGCTGGCGGAGATCGCTTTCACGGTCACGGCGCTATCGCTTTCCTGGCATTTCTACTGGATCGCCTTCGTCATGAACCGCTTCTTCGAATTGACGCTGCTCTACATTATCGGATGTGCGATCTTCCGCATCCGGGTGTTGCGGCGTGAAGAAAAAACCCATAAACCCGCCAGCGGATGGCAGGCGCGGTTTGTCGCCGGCGCGGGCGAGGCGTCTTTATAAAAAGCTAGTGGCTTTGCGGTTCTTTGGCGCCAAGTTCTTCGGCGAGCACGCGCAAAAACCGCAGGAATGTCGATTGCGTCCGCACCACCTTGCCGGTGGAAAGGCGCACTTCAACCGGCTCATCGCGCGACGGCGTGTCGAGTTTGCGGCGCCATTCAGACCCTTCGAACAAATCAAATTTCATAGAATGCGGCTCGCCATAAAATAAGTCAGCGACATCCATAGTCGTTATGACGGTCTTTGTCACGATGTCGCCTCCAGTCGTTAATCATTCAGGCGCGCCCTAATCGCTGGCGCTTTCGAACAAAAGTCCAAGCGCGGCGGCGTCCCGCAGCTGCGAAGGATATCGCTGCCGAAACGCATCAGCGATCTGCAAGAGCGCCTTCGTCGCCGGATCGGCGCGCTGTCCCTTGAGACTTTCCAGATGCTCATCGAGCAACAAATGCGCGAAGATCAGCGTCTGGATCGATAGCCCGGACCGGTCCGCGACACGCTGCAAGGCCCTTAAAGAAAGCGGTTTCTTGCCCGCTTCGATGCGCGAATAGACGGGCTGGCTGATGCATAAGAGCTCCGCCATTTCCTTTTGCGTGAGGCCCCAATGGGTCCTGTAAACACGCAGCAACGCCCCGAACTCAAACACCATCGCTTGTACTCTCACTACAGCGATTATCGTTAACGCTCGGGTCCTTCTTGGCAACCCGAAACGGGACTTATTGGCCGATACCAACGCCGAAAATCCCGCGACTGTGTCGGGCTTATTCGCCAGCAGAATAAGATTTTCGCGCAAAGAATGTAGAGCCCGCAACTTAGGATCGCTTTGCGCGAAATTCGAATAGGGGCGGGTGTCCGGAAGTCCGCCCAGCAGCGACAATCGCCGTCGAGACTTCAATCCGGTTGACGTTTCGAACAGCAGAAACAAGACGCCGGTTGAAGACGGAAATGGTCCTGGAGGGTGACGGAGATGAAGAAACCCCGCGTGCATGCGCCGCTCATCGAAAGCCCGTTTTTGAGCACCGATGAAGCGGCGGCTTATTTACGGATCAGCGTCCGCGCTCTTGAACATTTCCGCATCAATGGCGGCGGCCCGCGCTACCGCAAGCACGGAAACAAGGTCGTCTATCCCCTCGAAAACCTCAATGCCTGGTCGAAGAAACGCGAATATGAACATACCGGCGGGGCCGGAAAATGAACCGGAACGCCAAAGCGATTGTTCTCGCCGCCAGCGCAATCTCCATCAGTCTTATATTGACTGCGATGGCGGTCGCGTTCTCGCCAAAGCTTGTCTGGAACGCCTCTGAGAGCGCTCCAGTAGGGCAATATCTCATCAGGAACCGCCAGCCGGTATTGGGGGAATACGCGCTCATCACTCCGTCAAAAACGGTCGCAATGTTCATTGAAGACCGTGGATATCTGCTGACCGATACGCCGCTGATCAAGCGTATCGCGGCGGGTCCCGGCGATGAAATCTGCCGCAAGGATTTTGGAATTTTCATCAACGAACTTCATGTGGCGGACGCGCAAAAAACCGACTCTCTTGGCCGCGAAATGCCACGCTGGCGCGGCTGTTTCACGCTCAAAAACGGCGAGGTTTTTCTTCTAAATGAGCACGAAAAGTCGCTTGATGGACGGTATTTCGGGGCGACGAAGTTGAATGACGTTGTCGGCGTAGCGGTCCCGTTGTTTGTGAAGGGGCGGGTGTGATGGTTGACAGCGAAGGGAGTTTTTCGCAGAGGGCAAGATTAAAGCTATGGCGCCAAGAGGCGTCCAAAGCCAATCTGCACGTCACGTCTGAAGGCGCCAAAGGTGTATATGTTGGCGCCAATTGGCGCCTCGTGAAATCATGAGCGTTGAAGACGAGTTCCGCCCGAAGCTGGGCCGCATTCGCGCCGCTGGCGGGCGTTCCGCGAAGCGCTATCTCGGCAAGCTCTACGCCCGCATGGAAAAAACAAAGCCCGGCGCCTTTGCGAAGCGTTCGGGTGCGAGGTTTTCCGGCGCCAGGATCGGACGCGGCGCCGGCGTCGCTGCGAGCTTCGCCAATCGATCCCATCCTTTCGCGACATTCCGGTCGCGGCGGGTCGCCGTTAAAATCCGGTCGGTGCGTTTGGGCAAGAACGGCCTGCCGAAAGCGCGTGCGCATCTCAAATACATTCAACGTGACGGCGCGGAGCGGGATGGGACCCCCGGCAAGCTCTATGGGCCAGCCCAGGATGCGGTCGATGGCGAGGCGTTTCTGGAAGAGGGCAAGAACGACCGCCACCAGTTCCGGATCATTCTGTCGCCGGAGGAAGCGGGCGAGCTTGAAGACATCAACAGATTCACCCGCGATGTCATGGCGGCGGCGGAGCGCGATCTCGGCACGAAACTCGACTGGGTCGCCGTCAATCATTACGACACCGATCACCCTCATATTCATGTGGTGTTGCGCGGGCGCGCCGATGACGGCAAGGATCTCGTCATCGCACGCAACTACATCACCCATGGCTTTCGCCGTCGGGCGGAAGAACGCGCAACGCTCGAACTCGGTGAGCGGCGCGATCTCGATATCGCCAACGCCCGCATGCGCGAGGCGGCTAAAGAACGCTTCACGTCCATCGACCGCGAGCTGCAGGAGTTGAGCGCTGACGGCGTTGTCAATTTAAGCGAACCGAAGACCGTTTATGACCGCTTCCGCATGAAGCTTTTCATGGCGCGTCTCCGGACCCTTGAAAAGATGGAGCTCGCCAGCCGTGACCGCGACGGCTGGCGCCTGTCGCCGGCGATGGAAAAAACGCTCGAGGAGGCGGGCCGCCGCGGCGACATCATCCGCTCCATGGAACATGTGGTTGGAGAGAAGTTTTCGCTCCAGAATTTGCGGGACTATTCGAGTGAACCCGCGCCCTCGAGGCTCATCGGGCGCGTCGTCGGTTCCGGCGCCGCCGATGACGCCCATGAAAGGCGGTTTCTAGGCCTCGACGGCGCCGATGGACATCAATGGCATGTGGAGACCGATCTGAAGCCCGGCGCCATGCCGCTGAAAGGCGCCATCATTGAAGTCTCGAAGGGCGAGGGCGCGCCCAAGAAATCCGATCTCACCATCGCCGCCATCGCGGATAGACATGGCGGCGTTTATTCCAATGAATTGCACGCCGCCGCCGATCCAAAAGCGAGCCCCGAATACCGGCTGATGCATAAGCGGCGGCTGGAAGCGTTGCGCCGCGCCGGGATTGTCGAACGCGAGTCCGATGGAAGCTGGCGCATGCCGGAAGATTATTTGCAACGCGCCGCAGAGTTCGAGCAAGGGAAATCCGGTGCGCAAGCGAGAGTGCTATCCTGGGTTTCGCTGGAGCAATTGCCGGAGGCGAAGGCGCGCGTGTTTCTCGATGATGCGCTTGAAGCGCGCGAGACAATCGAAACGGTCCCGTCGGGTTTTGGCGAAGAGATGCGAAGAGCGATGGCTGCGCGGCGGCGTTGGCTGATGGCGCAGGGCCTCGCCAAGGAAGACGGCGCGCGTCTTGTTATCGACCGGAAACGGCTCGCAGCCCTGGGGCGAGACTCCGTCGCCGCTGAAGGCGCGCGGCTTTCCAAACAGTTTGGGAAATCATTCGAGCAGCCTGTCGAAGGCGAGCGGGTGACCGGAACCTACCGGCGATCGGTGGATTTGCCGGCAGGGCGCTTCGCGGTCGTCGAACGTTCAAAGGAGTTCAGCCTCGTCCCCTGGCGCGAGGCGCTGGAAGCCCGTCGCGGGATGGAGGTTTCGGGGGTCATCCGCCGGGGCGGGGTGACCTGGGATTTCGGGAAAAATCGAGGCGGGCCAGCGCGCTAGGAGCTAATAGGAAAATATGCAAAATGGCACATTTATGATTATAACTTGCCAAATGGCAAATAATCGCCTATATGGAGGAGGCAGCGAATGGAGCCAATAATGTCCCTGCAATTGGTGGAAAAAGCCGCCGCCCCGGAAGCGGTCGCCGTCATCACGGATGAGGAAGGCGAGGCCATGGCCCGCGCCGCCGTCAATTTGTTCCGGCATTGGGGCCTTACCGATGCCGAGGCGTGCGTCCTTCTCGGCGGCGTCTCCAAACGCACCTATGCGCGCTGGAAGGATGGCGACATCGGCCGCCTCACCATTGACCAGAAAACCCGGCTGTCGGTCCTCATGGGCGTTCATAAAGCCTTGCGCATTCTCTTCACCGAGAAGGCTAGGGTCTATGAATGGGTGAAGAAACCCAACCAGGCTTTTGGCGGGCGCAGCGCCCTCGACATTATGCTTGGCGGTTATCTCACCGATATCTTCCGTGTGCGGCATTATCTTGATGCGGCGCGCGGATGAGGGACGCGCCGCCGATCTCAAACGTCGCGTGGCCGGATGCGCGGCGGATAATTTCGTCGCGCTATCCGCCGGTTGATCTTTTCGAAGACATCGCCGATCCCCGCGATTGGGAATTGCTTGCCGCCGCCGAGGCGCGCACCAATCCGCGCATCAATGAAAGCATCGGGTGGCTTGATCTTGTGCCGCCAGAACGGCGCGTTTCCGGCGCTGGCGCAAGCTACGTCATGGCGCCCTTCGTCCATGTTAGTCCGGATTGGGCTGGACGGTTTAATGACGGGACGTTCGGCGCCTACTACGCTGCACGAACCTTCGAGACCGCTGTCGCGGAGACGGCTTATCACAAGGGCGTTTTCTTCAAGTCCACTGACGAGGCACCGGGCTGGATCGCGCAAATGCGCGAGCTTGTCGGCGCCGTCGACAATGAATTCCACGACATCAGAGGCGAGGCTGAATACGAGGATTGTATTGATCCGGATAGCTACGGCGCCTCGCAGGAACTGGCGCGCGCGTTACGAGCGGCGGGATCGAAGGGAATTGCCTATCCGAGCGTTCGTGACCCAAGCGGCGAATGTGTCGGCGCGTTCTGGCCGGAAGTTATCGGCTTGCCGGTTCAGGGACGCCATCTCGGCTATCATTTTGATGGGGATCGCGTTGACCTCGTCCGGGACGAGGGGAGCGGCGAAGTTTGGCGGATCGTTTAGTCGGTAAGGCGGACTTTTGCGGGTGATGCCTCACGATTGCGCCAGCCCGATTGAAGTCGTGCGCTTCATTCTCTCTGCTGTATCCTGCCTCGTTAGTCGTCTTCGGTGCGCTTGTTCGGTTCTATGGACCATCAACTCTTTTCACGCCTACCTTGCCCACCAAATCTTCGATGTAAGCGAGTCGGGTGCCTCGACCGCTACAGGACGTGAAGAATACTCGCTGCATCGAACGCGTGAATGCTACAAAGAAGGCACGCATTTCCTCGCTATCATCGGGCTCGAAGTTCCACCAAGTTCGTTCATCCAGCCCAAAAAATATGACGGTATGAAACTCCAGGCCCTTGCTTTTGTGAATGCTCATAAGCGGAACCTGATCGATTCCGTCGAAGCTATTCACAACCTTCGCCCAATCATTTTGGTCGTCCGCCGACTCTTGAAGTAGCAGGAGAAAACCATCACGAGCGCGAAGATAGTCTTTGTCGCGACGATAGGACGGCACTGTGGCGCGCAACTCGGTTTCGCCGATAAAGTCGAGG
>JAUIEG010000831.1 GCA_030428745.1 Alphaproteobacteria bacterium | reverse complement strand
TTCGGTTCGACGGCTCCGACTGAAAGTGTTCAGGGCGGCAATGGAACTGCATATTTTGAAAGCGGATTTGCACCGGGAACACTAACAGAGCTTCAGAAACGCGGGCATGAGGTTGTTTCGGGCGGTGCGTACTTCGACAGCTTTGGCGGATATCAAGCAATTTTGCGAGATCCGAAAACCGGCGTCTATTGGGGCGCGTCCGAGATGCGTAAAGATGGCGCAGCTGGCGGCTATTAACTACCCAGTTTGCACACCGCCTACTTGAAACGGAGAGGCACGCAGCGGAGTGCAATTGGGCTTTTTGGAATTATCTATCGAGCCGATCCGGATTCTTCGTTTCGGATGTGTGCATTCGTTTTATTACCTATCCACAGAAGCTCGGCCGCAGGAATTCGCAAGGAATTGATCCAATCGTTAGTGATCCTTTCCAAAGTCGATTGGCAAAGAGACAACTTGTTTGGAGACGGCGTTTTTGACAACAATATCCTTCTCGATAGCTACTGCTTTGAAATTAAAGTTGACATGCAACATCACCTGATCGGCGATGTTCGGATTGCCTTCGCCATGTTGGTTAATAAACATGCTCTGTCCGCCCGTTGGTGTTGAATCATAGAGATTGCTGTCATTGGGCGACAGCTCAACAAGCATGTTCCAGGACTCCGAAAGGTTTGCCGGCACATAGGCTGGCTGCAGCCCCAGCTCTCCGGCGGTAGAGCTGCGCGGCTGGCCGAATGATGGCTTATCGGGATTATCCTTTGCCGCACTGGCGTCGTAGTAATGGTAGAAGATGCGTTGGCGCCACTTTTCTGGATCCGCCGATCCGTAGCGCGTCGTGAGTGTTTGTGCGACTTCCTCGACTGTTTTCTTTAGCACAGCATTGGGATCTTCGCCATTGAACCAGTCGTAATTCATGGGCGCGCCCGCGTCTTTACCTTCGATAGCTCTCAGAACAACGTCTGTGCGATATTTGATGTAGTTTTGTTCGTCGATTTTACGCCACCACTCTCCAATGTCATCGCCGATGATGTTGTCCTGAGCGACCTCAATCCATTCTCGATATATTGTCAGACCCGCTTCGTCATAGACTCCATCCTCATCTCGATCTGCATATATGCCATTCCAGTTATTCATCGCTTGGACAATTGCTTCGAGCTCTTTGTCCCCCGCGACTGCTTTCTTTAGATAAGGCGTGAAGAATTTCGGATTGGTGACAGTAAGATCAGCTGCGCCGGCGCTGTTGCCCATTTGACGATGGAATTCACGGACATCATCGCGAGTAACCTTGTTCATTTCCTCGCCTAGTTTAACGCCCAGCCAGGTTCGCGCGCTCCTCCCGTAGCGCGAGGTGTCGCCATAGTGGCTGTCCGACGTGACTTTATTATTCCAAGCATGAATAAACCCCTGTTTCGGATCAACAACGTATGGATGATCGTCAGGATCGAGAGTTCCGCGCCATTCATAGGCGCCACTACCGGGCGTCGGCAGACGCGGGTCGATCTCTTGAGGGCGGACCGGAAGCAAACCAGAGTGAAAG
>JAUIEG010000830.1 GCA_030428745.1 Alphaproteobacteria bacterium | reverse complement strand
GCGCACGGCCCCTCATCGGAGCGGGAATTGAGGAACGCCTCGCTCGTGATTTTCAGAAGGTTCTGGTAGCCGGCCTCCGTCTGGGCGAGGAGGACAATGGAGGGCTGGCGTCCGCCCCGCGAGGTTTGAAGCTCGAAACCCGCGCCGTCGAAGGCCTGTTGCAGGCCGACGATAGGCTGGACGCCTGCGCCTGCGAGGGTGACCGAAGCCTCAAGGGCGCCGAACAAATTGTTTGTGTCGGTGATCGCGACTGCGGGCATCCCGGCTTCGAGGCAGAGATCCTTTACCCGGCTGACGGGGATCGCCCCCTCCGCAAGGGAGTAAGCCGAGTGCAGATGCAGATGGATGAATTGCGCCGTCATGCCGGCTCCCGCGTTCGTCTGGCGACAATGTGAAGGAACGCGGATTACGCCCCGAGCAAGACGCTCCAGAACTGGGCAGCGCCAATGACCATGATGAGTACGCCGAGTCCGACGACGTCGCGCAAGCTTTCGTTTTCCATAAGACGCTCCTGTTCCTGTTTAACTCAAGAGTTCGTCTTTTGTTCTTTATTCCCTTTTTGTTCTCATGTCCAGTAAATACCGGCGGGAAAATTTCCCCGCCGGCCGAAATTAAAAATTCATGCTGAATTTTCAGTTGCTTGCACGCTCCAAGGCGGCGATATTCGCCCCGCGGATGGCCTCAAGACTGGCGGTGATCCTGTCCGCCGGCCAGTTCCACCAGCTGACGGCGAGAAGCCGCTCTATGGTTTCGTCGTCAAAGCGCCGCTTTATGGTCCGGGCCGGATTGCCGACAGCGATGCCGTAGGCCGGTACATCCGAGGCGACGACAGCCCTGGAGCCGATAATGGCCCCGTCTCCAATCGCAACGCCGGGCATGATCACGGCGTCGGTTCCGATCCAGACATCGTTTCCAATACGCGTGTCGCCGCGCAAGCCAAGCTTCCAATTGTCATCCCTGTCCTGCCAGCCTTTGCCGAAAATGGCGAAAGGATAGGTCGACAGCCCATCGAGGCGATGATTGGCGCCGTTCATGATGAACTGGGCGCCGGCCGCGATCGCGCAGAAACGGCCGATGATCAGCCGGTCGCCCAAAAATTCATGATGGTAGCGGACGCAGCGTTCATAGAACTGCTCCGGCTTCTGCTCAGGATCGTCGTAATAGGTGTACTCACCGATCTCGACATTGGGCTGGTTCACGAGCGGCTTTAAAAAGCCGACCTGGCGGTAGCCGTCCATGGGGTGAGTTTCACTGGGGGCAGGCCCGTGCTGGGCCCGTGTTTGAAGGTCAGACATACAAACTCCGGTCGGAAAGAGGGAAAGACGCGCGCAATCGCTCTTGCAAAAAAGCGTCGCGGCGGCGTTTCGGGGTGTTCCGGCCTAGTTGTTCACTGTCCTGATAATCCTTCTTTTGTGGCGGGCTGCTTAGCGCAATTGGCGGGAAATGTCTAATGGGCTTCTTCGGACGCCGGCTTATTGAGCCCCAGGGTCACGACGAGTTGTTCGTCCTTCACCGCAACATCTTTCAAAAAAAGATG
>JAUIEG010000829.1 GCA_030428745.1 Alphaproteobacteria bacterium | reverse complement strand
GAAGACTTGCTCCCAATCGAGACCAACCTGCACAAGAGGCAGGGCGCCGTCTTCGTTCAGCATCGGTGTCACAAAGTTTCTGGCGATCCGCTGGCGCACAAATTCAGTGACATCTTCGGCGGCGTTGTAAAGGCCGCGCCCTTCCGCGATGGTTTCAAGCATCACCGGCAGGTTCCGGATCGGCACGCGCTCTTCAAGAAGGAGACGGAATACGGCCTGAACAAATTCTGTCGGCGCTTTATCCGGCACGAAGTCGTCAAGCAGGCGTTTGTTGGAGGCGGCGCGTTCACTATCGGAATTGTGCGTGAATTCCTCGAAGATGCGTTTTACGGAACGGCGCGTGACAAGACGCGAGAAATTCTGCTTGATGGTTTCCAGCAGGTGGGTTGAAACCACTTCTGCTGGTTCAACAACCGCATGCCCCAGTGACATGGCGTCCTCACGCGCCTTGCGGTCCACCCAGCGCGCCGGAGCGCCATAAACGGGTTCTTCGCAGTCCTCGCCCGGAATAGGCAGATTTGCGAGATCGTCCACAATGACCAGCACCCGCTCCTGATAGAGTATGCCCTTTGCCGCTGCGACGCCCTGAATTTTGATGACATACTCGTTTGAGGCGAGATCAAGATTATCCGTCAGGCGTATAGGTGGGATGATGAAACCGAACTCCGCCGCGATGTAATGGCGGATTTTTACGATGCGTGGTTCAAGTCCGCTTACGTTATCCAGCGCCAATGGAATAAGGTCTCCGGAAAATTCCACATGAATTTCGTCGACATCGAGAATGTCGCCGAGTTGTTTTTTTGTTTCCTTGGGCTTCGGCGCCGCCGTGGTTGCGGCGGCTTTCTTTTTTGCTTCCTGATCTTGATAGATGAGATAAGCCGTAGCCGCGAAACCAGCAGAGCCCACAAAAAATGGCAGGAAAGGAAGGCCAGGCATCAGCGCGAAGACGCCCATGATGACGGCGACGGTTCCAAGAGCGAGGGGGTTTGCACCAAGTTGGGCAAGCATCGCCTTGTCTGCGGCGCCTGCGACGCCGCCTTTGGACAGGAGGAGGGCGGCGGCGATGGAAATGATGACGGCCGGAATCTGACTGACGAGGCCGTCGCCTACGGTCAGGATGGAATAGGTGGCGACGGCGTCGCCAGCCGACATTTTATGAACGCCGACGCCCATGGCGAGGCCGACCACAAGGTTCAAAAGGGTGATCAAGAGGCCGGCGATGGCGTCGCCTTTGACGAATTTTGAGGCGCCGTCGAGAGAGCCGAAGAAAGTCGTTTCATCCTGCTCAAGCTTGCGGCGAGCTTTTGCTTCTTCATGCGTGATGGCGCCGGCGGCGATATCGCTATCGATCGCCAGCTGTTTGCCTGGCATACCGTCCAAAGCGAAACGGGCGCCGACTTCGGCCATACGACCGGCGCCCTTGGTGATCACCATGAAGTTGACGATCAGGAGAACCCCAAAAACCACCAGCCCGAGGAATACATTTCCGCCCATAACGAACATGGCGAAGCCGTGAATGACTGAGCCTGCTGCGTCGG